>NZ_DDKU01000065.1:0-53353 GCF_002339775.1 Thalassolituus sp. UBA2590 | reverse complement strand
CAGGTGGCGCCACCCGAAGTTCAGATCACTGCGAACTATCCTGGTGCGTCTTCGAAAGCCGTTGAGAACTCTGTGACTCAGGTGATTGAAGAGCAGATGAACGGTATCGACAATCTGCTTTACATGTCGGCCAGCAGTGACTCATCGGGTAACGCGTCGATCACACTGACCTTTGCTGCTGGGACTGATCCTGACATCGCCCAGGTTCAGGTTCAGAATAAACTGCAGATGGCGACGCCACGCCTGCCTCAGGCGGTTCAGCAGCAGGGTGTACGCGTAGCTAAGTCGTCGGATACCTTCCTGATGGTGATTGGTTTCACTTCTGAAGACGGCAGCATGACGCGCTCTGATATTGCAGACTTTATCGGTGCTAATGTTCAGGACTCAATCGCCCGTGTTGAAGGTGTGGGTAATACGCGTCTGTTCGGTTCTCAGTACGCCATGCGTGTCTGGTTGGACCCGAACAAGCTGAACGAATACAGCCTGACTCCTAACGATGTTACCTCTGCGATTCAGGTTCAGAACAATCAGGTTGCTGGTGGTCAGTTAGGTGGTACGCCGGCTGTTGAAGGTCAGCAGTTGAATGCGTCGATTGTTGTGCAGACGCTTCTGGAAACGCCAGAAGAGTTTGGGCGTATTCTTCTGAAAGTGACACCTGATGGTTCGCGCGTCACCCTGTCTGATGTTGCTCGCATTGAACTCGGCTCAGAATCGTATGAAATCAGTGGTCGCTTTAATCGTAAGCCGGCCGCTGGTCTTGCAGTCACTCTGGCATCTGGCGCAAACGCGCTCGACACGGCAAAACTGGTAAAAGAGCGTCTGGCTGAACTACAGGAGTTTTTCCCGGACAGCCTCGAAGTCAGCTATCCGTACGATACGACCCCATTTGTTGAGATCTCTATTACCGAGGTTGTGAAAACTCTGTTTGAAGGTATCGCACTGGTCTTCCTGGTGATGTACCTGTTCCTGCAGAACTTCCGTGCAACACTGATCCCTACCATCGCAGTGCCTGTGGTTCTGTTGGGTACCTTTGCTGTTCTCTACGCCTTTGGCTTCTCGGTCAACACCCTGACCATGTTTGGTATGGTGCTGGCGATTGGTCTCCTGGTGGATGACGCCATTGTCGTTGTAGAAAACGTCGAACGGATCATGGCCGAAGAGGGCCTTGGCCCCGTCGAGGCAACCCGCAAGTCGATGGGGGAAATCACCGGTGCACTCGTCGGTATTGCCCTGGTGTTGTCTGCGGTATTTATCCCGATGGCCTTCTTCCCAGGTTCGACAGGCGCAATTTATCAGCAATTCTCGATCACTATCGTGTCGGCCATGGTGTTGTCGGTGTTGGTGGCATTGATTCTGACGCCGGCACTGTGTGCCACTATGCTCAAACCTCACGACGGTGATCATCAGACCAAAAGAGGTTTCTTTGGCTGGTTTAACCGCACGTTTGAGAAAGCAACGAACGGCTATCGTAATCGCGTTGATAGCACCATCCGCCACTGGGTTCGTTATGTGGTGATGTATGTGCTGATTGTTGGCGTGCTGATCTTTGCCTTTATGCGTCTGCCAAGTGCGTTCTTACCCGAAGAAGATCAGGGCATCTTGATCGCGCTGGTTCAGTTGCCGGTGGGTTCGTCACAGGAGCAGACGATTGAGGTGTTGAAGAAGATTGAAGATCACTTCCTCGATAATGAATCAGACGCTGTGCAGTCAATGTTCGCGGCCGCTGGTTTCAGCTTCTCAGGTCGTGGTCAGAACTCAGGTATCGCCTTTATCCGTCTTAAAGATTGGGATGAGCGTGATCTTGAAAAAGACGGTGTTCAGGCTGTGGTTGGTCGTGCATGGGGGGCTTTCTCTCAAATCCGTGAAGCCTTTGTATTCGCGATCAACCCGCCAGCGATTCCTGCACTTGGTGTGGCCAGCGGTTTTAACTTCCAGCTACAGGATCGCAGTGGTATGGGGCACGAAGCGCTGATGGGAGCGACTTATCAGGTACTTGGCCAGGCCAATCAACACGAGAAAATGAATCAGGTACGATACAGTGGTCTGCCTGATGCGCCTCAGTTTGACCTGAAAGTGGATCACCAGAAAGCGCTGGCGATGGGTATCCCAGTCTCTGAAATTAACAGCACCATGGCCGTTGCCTGGGGTTCGAGTTATGTGAATGACTTCCTCGACCGCGGTCAGATCAAGCGTGTGTACGTTCAGGCGGATGCACCATACCGCATGCTGCCGGATGACATTACCGACTGGTATGTACGTAATACCAGCGGTGAAATGGTACCGTTTTCAAGCTTCTCTGAAGGGAACTGGACCTACGGTGCACAGCAGCTGCAACGCTATAACGGCGTGCCGTCGATAAATATTCAGGGCTCAGCTTCGCCAGGTTTCAGTACCGGTGATGCCATGGCGGCAATGGAAGAAATTGCCTCGCAGTTGCCGGACGGGTTTGGTTTCGAGTGGACCGGGCTTTCCTATCAGGAAGCTGAGGCCGGTAACCAGGCGCCACTACTGTATGCCTTGTCGTTGCTGGTAGTCTTCCTGTGCCTGGCGGCACTTTATGAAAGCTGGTCGATTCCGTTCTCTGTGATGCTGGTTGTGCCTCTGGGTGTTATTGGTGCGGTTGCTGCGGCTAATTTCCGTGGACTGGGTAATGACGTCTTCTTCCAGGTAGGCCTGCTGACGACCATTGGTCTGTCGTCTAAGAACGCGATTCTGATCGTTGAGTTTGCCAAAGCGCTGGAAGATCAGGGTAAAACACTGCTTCAGGCAACGCTTGATGCCACCCGTATGCGTCTACGTCCGATCCTGATGACATCGATGGCCTTTGGTCTGGGTGTGACACCACTGATGCTCAGCTCCGGCGCGGGTTCAGGTGCACGTCATGCGATTGGTACCGGGGTGTTTGGTGGGGTGGTTGCCGCAACTGTACTGGCGATCTTCTTTATCCCGCTCTTCTATGTTCTGGTGCGCAGAATGTCCGGGGTGAAGCTTAACGGCTGAGCCTGATCAGGATTTTCTCAAAGGCCGCTGTCTCTGTGATGGCGGCCTTTTTTTGTGCCGCGATAAAGTGTCCGCCGCTGGCATGGATACCACCATCAATCATAAGATTGTCGCGCAGGTCGAACTCTTCGATCTTCAGGCCGTCGCGGTCACAGAGTTGACCTTGTGGCTGTTCCGTCCCGCTTCCAAACAGAGCGTTCAGACGGGAGTGGTATAGCTCCGGGTCATTAGTGTAGCCGTGGATTGGTTTACCCATACCGCGGGCAAGGCCAATCTCATAGACGGTACCGACGTCGGCACTGGCGCCACGAAAAGGCGTGAGGTTGGCGATCACCAGATCGCAGGCCCGGATCAGTTGTTCATTTTCATGGCTGATCAGGAACCCGGTTGCCGAGGCCGTTGCGGCCGGTGCAATCTGTGTATCGAGGGGAAACAGGCCGGTAAAACCGTACTTTTCGCAGATCTGCTTCTTGCGGGCCCCGAGTTCATCCGCGTCAGGGAAAAAGACTTCCGGACCCGCAAGATAGATCTTCATCTTAGTTATCCATATCAAGTGCCTGATAAAGCACTATGTCAGCCGTTATTCAGACCTTTAATTCAGGCCATGTCACTCACTGACAAGGCTGATTTTATCGGCCGGAATGTCATTGTAGCTGTAGCCAAGCCCCAGCATGGTGAGATAGGTCTCACGTGGCAGCTTGAGTGGATTCGATTCGTCGATCCAGGCAATGCCTTTCTTCTCGTAGAGCTCTTTCAACATCATAATATACGTGTTGGAAGGCTCCAGCAGGATAGCGGTACCGCCGACATCCGGAGTCACTTTTTCAGGCGCCGTCACCTTGAGAACGACAGGCGTCTCTTCTTTGCGGAAATATAGGTTACGCATGTGGGCTTTACGTGCGGCCCAGAAGTACGCCAACTCTTTGCTTTGCGTGAGGAACACCGGTTCGCTGGTTTCGAATTGGCGGTTGCCGATAGTGCCCAGAGTACCCTGCTCACGCTGAGCCGTCTCTGTATCGCCGCCGCCTTTCAGGCCGTCTTTGAGAATCGTGTCTACCAGACCAGAGGCCGTGCCGTGATACCAGTCATCACTGGTTGCAAAACCGTTCTCGCTGAGCAGTTGCTCGGCGTCTTTGAGGTAATCAGGAGTGGTAATTTCGCTCATTATTCAACCGTCGGGCAATTAAAAACAGGAGCGGAGTATACCAGCATCCGGGCTGTTTTTGGTCGTCTCCGTGTTAAGACCAAATTGTGCGGTGCAACGCGCTATAATCGCGCCATGAAAACCTTTATTGCTATTGGCTACGTCTGGCCAGAACCCAATTCATCAGCAGCGGGCAGTCGTATGCTGCAGATTCTCTCGCTGATGCGTGCGAGCGGCTACCGTGTGCTGTTTGCCTCTCCCGCCGATGACAGTGATCATGCGGTTAACCTCGCTGCGATGGACATAGAGAAGCATCGTATTGAGCTGAACTCATCGACCTTTGATACCTGGCTGACGGAACAGTCGCCTGATATCGTGATGTTTGACCGCTTTATGATGGAGGAGCAGTTCGGCTGGCGCGTCGAGAAGTTTGCCCCGAAGGCGCTTCGTATCCTTGATATGGAAGACGTTCACTGCCTGCGTGATGCCCGACACCGCGCGATTAAGGCAGGGCGCCCGGTGACTGAGCTGGAGTGGCAGACGGATATGGCTTTCCGGGAAATCGCTTCGCTGCTGCGCTGTGACCTGACGCTTGTCATCTCTGAATATGAAATGAGCTGGCTGCAAGATAACTTTCCGGTTGATCGATCAAAGATCCTGTATCTGCCATTTATGCTCAGCCCATCCGATCGCGAGCTCAAACCTTTCACTGAGCGTGAACACTTCATCTCAATCGGAAATTTTCGCCATGCACCGAACTGGGATGCGGTGCTGCAGTTACGTGAGCTATGGCCGGAAATTCGTCGTCAGCTCCCATCTGCAGAGCTTCACGTTTACGGCGCGTACCCGCCAAAGAAAGCAACGCAGCTGGATAATCCGGGCCTTGGTTTCAGAGTCAAAGGCTGGGCACCCTCCGCAGAGGCTGTGATCAGTAACGCGCGTGTGATGCTGGCCCCTCTGCGCTTTGGTGCGGGCCTTAAAGGGAAGTTACTGGATGCTGCCACACTGGGGACGCCAGCGGTGACCTCAGGGATTGGTGCGGAAGGCATGTTCGGTAGCGAACCATCGCCAGCCATGGTCGCCGACGAAGCCAGTGAGTTCGTTGAATCGGCGGTTGCACTCTACAGGGATGAATTTCTGTGGTCCGAATACAGTGCAAGGGGGCCGCATCTGGCCATCGGCAGGTTCAATGAGGCCATTCATGGCCAGAATTTACTGACTCGGATTGATGACCTGCTCAATGGCCTCGAAAGACACCGCCAGTGCGACTTTATTGGTGGTATGCTTCGCCACCATAGCCTCAAGAGCACCCAGTATATGGCGCAGTGGATAGAGGCGAAGAACCGTCACTAAGTGAGCAGTCTGGAGGGCCAGATGCAGTTATCATACAAAGCGTTGATCAGCCTCTGGACATCAGCCCTCCTGTTGATTTCTCCTTTCCTGTTTATTGTCTTTGCAACTTCATTGGCAGAGTTTCTGGGGTGTGACCTGATATCCTCGGTCGGAGGCGTCTGCCATCTGGGGGACGTGAATATTGCTGATCTTCTCTACGGGCTGTCAATGTTGGGCTGGACGCTACTGGTGGGCGTACCGATAGGCTTGATTCTGGCGCCAACCTGCTGCATCTGGTGGTTACACTGCATGCGGAAAGAACGCAGCCGCCGCCCTTACCGGGCGACTCATATCTGAGTACTGGTTAATTTTTACAGACAGGTGTAAAGTATTTCGTGTTCGTCGATGTATGGGGTTATTCCGACGACAAACACCCGGCAGATGCTGTGCCCGGTGTGACAACAAAAATAACCGGCACTGCATATTTAGATTAGAGTAGTCGCTGAGATTAAAATAAGAACAGGAACAAATTATGAAGCGTTTTATCGCCACAGCCGTATGTGCTGTTTCGACTCTGGTTTCGGCGTCGGCCATCGCTGCCGATACTGAGGCCCTCAGAATCAAAGCCATGGACCCTAAGGTCGCTAAAGCTGAGCGTGTTGAAGCGATCAAGGCCATGTATCCCGATATGCTGAATGAAGATGGTTCGATTCCATCGCGCCGTATCTGTGTGTGGGATATTGCGGGTAAAAATGGCCCTATCTACAATGCCGCAGTCGATCAGGCTGCTCAATTGATGGAGTGGGGCGTTACCGTTGAACTGGATGCTTACACCAGCGAATCTGTTCTGACTGAAGAACTCAAAGCGGGTATGTGTGATGCAGCATTGTTTACTGGCTTACGCGCACGTCTGTTTAACCGCTACACAGGCACCATTGATGCAATCGGTGCGGTGCCAAGCCGTGATCACATGAAGTTGCTGATGCAGGCTATTACCAGCCCGAAAAATGCCGACCGCATGCTTGATGGTCAGTACGTTGTGATGGGTTACGCGCCGATGGGTGCCGCGTATATCTTCGTGAATGACCGCAAGATTAATACGCTGGCGAAAGCAGCAGGTAAACGTGTAGCCGTTCTTGATTACGATCTGGTGCAGGCTGAAATGGTATCGCAGATCGGTGCCAACCCGGTGCCAACGGCACTCGTGAACGCGGGTACTAAGTTCAATAACAAGATTGTAGATGTTCTGGCAGCACCACTGGCTGCGTATCAGGTCATGGAGCTGTACAAAGGGTTGGGGGATAACGGCGGTATCGTTGATTATCCGTTCTCACAGATCACTCTGCAGCTTGTAGGGCGTGCTGATAAATTCCCGAATGAACTGGCGCAGTTGGTTCGCGAAGACTTCCTGACACGGTTCGAAACAATCGAAAAACTGGTCAAAGCACAGGAAGGTGAGATTCCGGAACAGTACTGGATCAATATTCCTGACGACGATAAAGCGGAATATCAGGTTATGATGCAGGAAGCCCGTATTCAGCTGCGTGAGCGTGAATACTATGATGCCGATATGCTGAAGCTCCAGCGTAAGGTTCGTTGTAAGTTTGAGCCAGGACATTTCGAATGTGCTAACCCAGTAGAATAAGCCGGTAGAGTACGAGAACATCACCGGTGATTGAGATAAATACCCAGCATTGCTGGGTATTTTTTTTCTTTCAAATGCTGACATGGCAACGCAAAGTGCGCTGTCGTTTTCAACCCGATCACTTTGAGTGCGCAAATCCGATAGAATAAAACGCTCGACAGGAGCAGGCAGAATGATTCGTCAACTTCCCGTCTGGGTTCTGGCGGGCAGTGTGATGCTGGCGCTGAACGCAGGCTTTATCAATAGCGTCGCTTTACTCTCTTTCGCGAATAATGCGGTTTCTCATGTAACAGGGACGGCGACCATTGTAGCGGATGCGCTGGTGTCAGGGCGGTCTGAGGTTTTATTCCATACAGCGAGCATACTTCTCAGCTTCGTAATTGGGGCCATTATCAGCGGCATCATCGTTGGTAATGAGGCGTTGCAACTCGGCCGCCGTTACGGTCTGGCGTTGACCATTGAAGCCTTTCTTCTGTTTTTTGCCTGGTACGCTTTCCGTACTGATCACATGTCGGCGGAGTGGCTGGCGTCAGCGGCCTACGGTTTACAGAACGCTATGGTGGCGACCTATAGCGGCTCAGTCATTCGTACTACCCACCTGACCGGCATCGTGTCTGATATAGGTTCTGCGCTCGGGAATTTCTTTGCAGGGCGTGGTCTGCTCAGGCAACAGTTGCTACTGCAATTGTCTATTTTTCTCGCCTTTATCCTGGGGGCTGCGGCGGGCACTCTCGGTTTTCAGCAACTAGGTTACGATGCTGTACTGATTAACGGTATCTGGGTTGCCCTGGTGTCTGTTGGATACGCGGTGGTGCTGTTACGGAGTGTCCGTACTTAGCGTTTGAGCCATCGGACCCATAGAGGCACCGACATCCCGTGTACAAAAATACTGAGCACCACTGTCGTCACTACGGTAGGGAAAAGCAGCTGATACCCGGGTAGCTGCTCTGCAAAACCCAACTGCTCAATCACCATTAACAGGTACAGAATACTGGCAATTCCGCGGGGACCAAACCATCCCAGAAACAGCTTTTCTTTGATATCAAGCCCTGTACCAGTCAGGGCTAATACGACTGGAATGATGCGTATCAGGGTGAGACTGAGGAGTGCGTAAATGACCGTTTCAAGGGTTATCTGTGGCAGTGCATCGGGCACGTAAATAAGACCGAACAGGAAGAACATGACCAGTGTTAATAACTGGCCCTCCGCTTCTCCGAATTCTTTGAGACGGGTAACAACCATAGTGCGCCCTGCGTGTAGGAACAGTCCGGCCATAAATACGGCAATAAACCCGTTTCCGCCGGCGTGTTCAGCGCCGGTGTAGGTTACCAGAGCAAGTGCGACAGAGGATAACCGCTGAAATACCGGATCCATCCAATCATGCCTTCCGGCTTGCTCAAGCAGGTATCCACCAAAGTAGCCCACGGCAATACCTGTTAAGGCCCCGAGTGCAATCTGCTGAAACAGAAAATTACCCCAGTACCATGGGTCTACGGTGCTGAGGTCACCCGCACTGGCAATGGCAATAATCAAAAGGAGGAAAGGAAGAGCAAGGCCATCGTTCAGGCCGCTTTCAACTGTGATTGAATGACGGAGTTTTTCTTTGATGGCCGATGCTGAGAATACGCTCTGGGCAAGTGCTGCATCGGTAGGGGCCAGAATCACACCGATCATAATCGCGACCTGCCAATACCCAGGATACAGTACGAAAGCGACGGCAGCGCCTGCCAGCATGGTTAGTGGCAGACCGATGCCGAGAAGCCGTATCGGAAGATTCTCGAACTTCACCAGATGCGATCTCTGCACCTGACTTGCATCGGTAAACAGAATTAATGCCAGCGTCAGTTCAGCAATGATTTTGAGCGCACTGCTCTCGATCGCGGGGGCGCTCCAGTCCAGTAATACAGGCCCGCTGATAACACCCAGAAGCAGGAACAGCATGGGGGCAGTGAGCGCAATGCGCTCGATACGTTGGGATATCAACCCGAAGGTGAGTAAACCTGCCGCAAGAATCAGCAGGAGAGGGTCGTTACTCATTTAATGTTTCCTGAGGTCAGTCTTCCCAGACAACCCGTAAAGGTTCACCGAAGTCGTCGTATATGACTTTCTTTTTTGGGCCGGACGAGCGTTTTTCTGTGATTTTCTTCTGGGGTTTGCGTCGGGCATCACGGCGTTCATCAATAGCGCGCAGAACGTCAGACACAGGGGTACGCTCCTGTCGTTTTTCAAACGACATGGCCTGTTCGTTGTAGCGGCCATCAACCAGGCCACTCTCTCCGCGTTCAAATTCGTGGACTTCACCACCATCGCTCAGGTATCGCTCGATATCCTGTTTCAGGCTGTCACGAATCTCTTGCTTACTAGCTCGTTTTTTCATTCTTCGCTTGAATCGCTGCTCGTACCCCAAGGGTGATGGCCATCAGCAGATAGCCCAATGCCATGGACCATTTAATGGTAGCGCAGATCGCTGCGATGGTAACAGCAGGGTCAGTGGGAATGGCTGTTTCAAACAGCAGTGGCTCGTGAATACTGTTCTCGATGATATCCATCAGTGAGGGAATAACACCGAAAATAATCAGAAGATTCCAGCGCCCACCCAAGTCATTCTTCTTAAGTAACCAGGCCGTCAGGGTCACAATCAGGCCGCCATACCAGAGAGGGTGGATATGATCGTAAGTGAAATGCGCCTGAAGACCGGCTTGTTGTACGGCACTGATCGACGCTAACAGTTCCCTGAAGCTGGCCGCATCGTAAGTAAACTGGAATGCGAACAGAAGATGCGATGCATTTGCACTGTGCAAGGTTGATGCAATAGTGGCTTGCGAAATGATGTAGATGGTTGCAAAAGCCAACGCAAGCCATCCACGGCCGAACCAGTTCTGTAGTGCCATTCCCTGTTCCTGAGTCTGTCGTCAGTGAGTTAATCGCTCAGAATGACGACAGGTCAGGCCGTTTGCAAGGATTGTCGCTCTACTTGTTGCGGGAGCTGGTGCCTATCAGTTAAAGAAGGTACGTAACGAATTATCGTAAGAAGCGCTGAGAACTTCTTCAACAGAGAGATCTTTCACCTCGGCGATTTTCTCTGCGATAAAGGGCAGATATTTGGGCGCATTTTCTGTCCCACGGTATGGGACCGGAGTCAGAAACGGAGAGTCAGTCTCCAGAAGCAGCCGGCTCATAGGGGTGGCGGCAACGACCTCGCGAACGTTGTCTGCCTTATTAAAGGTAACGATGCCGTTGATTCCCAGGCAGAAGCCCAGCTCAACCGCCAACTGGGCCAGTTCCATGCCACTGGTGAAGCTGTGAACCACGCCTTTGCGGTTCATCTGGGGGGCGTATTCACGCAGTAGCGCCATGGTGTCGTCGTCGGCTTCACGCGTGTGGATGACGACTGGCAGGCCGGTATCGACAGCGATCTGAAGCTGCTCAGCAAAGACCTTGCGCTGCACGGCACGGTCACTGTTGTCGTAAAAATAGTCGAGACCAATTTCACCTATGGCGACAATCTTCTCGCGTTGACAATGCTCCCGAACAAAGCTGCCAGTTTCTTCGGTGTACTTTTCCGCATCGTGCGGGTGCACTCCCAGTGTGCCATAAACGTCGTGGTGCTCTTCTGTTAAAGCCAGTACTTGCCCCATGTTCTCTGGCGCGACAGCGATTGTCATAAAGCGCTCGACACCAATATCACGACCCTGCTGCAGGATGTCTGATGCCGGTTGTTCCTTCAGATAGTCCAGATGAAAGTGCGTTTCAATGATGGGCTGCTGATAGTTGGGGATATCTCTGCGTTTTTTGGCCATGTCGAATATGATAAAAAGTCATGAATGGGATGATGTGCGATTAAGCAATGACCCTAGGATATTGGTCATTATGTGATCGAAGTCATTATACGGGCCGAAAGGCGAGTATGACAGTTCAGTGTGACGGGCAGAAATCAGGATAGCCGCTATGGTTAAAAGAACGAGCCCCACACGTGAAGGTATGAACAGTGAGTAGTCATTCAGAACCTCAGATAGAGCATCACCTGAAGCACTTATGTGCCAACCTGGTACGTAATCTGTGTGGACCGTGTCGTTTTTCGGCGAACGATGCTTCCATTGAAGTACTTCACTCCGAAGCAACCGGTACAACAGTCGACAACATCCCCCAAGCTCACTCGCATTCTGAGGCTGACCTCCGCGATGTGTGTGACGATATTGCCAGTGAGTGCCAGCGAATCCGGCGCTTTCAGTCTGTGCTGGGTCACCGTTGAATTATCGACGTTTGTGGTTCAGTAATGGTAAGAAAAGGTGTTGAGTGAGCGCTGTTTGATTGGCGTCACTCAACATACCCGAACAAACGAGTGTTTCTTCAGGCGATCGCTGCCTTAGCGCGCAGAGAGCCATCGGCGGCATTGGCCAATTCCTGACCTTTCACCACGAAGTGGCGAGTGTAGTATTGCTTGTGCTCGTCGTGCTCGTGGAAGTTATGTGGTGTCAGCACTGCGGTCAGTACCGGCACTTCGGTCTCCAGTTGCACTTGCATCAGCCCCTGACAGACGGCATTGGCCACGAAGTCATGGCGATAAATGCCACCATCCACCACTAATGCGCTGCAGGCAACCGCGTCATAGCGACCGGTTTTTGCCAGAAGCTTGGCTTGCAGTGGGATTTCATAAGCGCCGGGTACGGCAACAACATCGATGTTGTCGGTGTTGTAACCGCGTTCTGCCAGACCTTCACGGAAACCGTCCAGGCACTTCAGAACAATGTCGGTATGCCAGCTGGCATGGATAAAGGCAAAGCGGGCTTTGCTTGGGTCAAACGTAGTACTCATATCGTCTCTCTCTCATATCCGGACTGTGACCGTCGGCTCTGGAATCTCACCAGATCTGCTGACCCTGTTTAACAGGCGCTCGCGGGCTATACCGCCGGTGGGGAATTGCACCCCGCCCCGAGAATGGTTGTTTCCCCTTTGCAGGGGGCGGCCAATATAGGCATATGGGCCGCTCAGGTCAAAGGACGTCTGTTTTGGCGTTCAGAGAAAACCGGTACAATCTCCCGATCATTAACAGGGGGCAACATGGCCGGTCGCTTTGTTCATCTCAGAGTTCACTCCGAGTACTCGCTTTACGACAGTACAATTCGTGTAAAAAAACTGGTTCAGGCAGCCGCAGATGCGGGCATGCCGGCGGTTGCTTTAACGGATCAGGCCAATACCTATGCGCTGGTTAAATTCTACAAAACCGCATTGGGAGCAGGCCTTAAACCGATTCTGGGCGCGGACCTCTGGCTGGAAAACCCCGATGACCAGACGGCGCCTTTCCGCGTCTGCGCTTTATGTATCAATGATGATGGGTACAAAAATCTCCGTGAGCTGGTGTCTCGTGGGTACAGCCAGAATCAGCACTTTGATAAAGCCATTGTTCGAAAAGAATGGCTATTCGAACAGTCAGCCGGTCTGATTCTGTTATCGGGTGGACGTGATGGCGATGTTGGTCAGCGGATCATTAAAGGTAAGCTTGAAGCGGCTGAGGCTCTGGTCGAAGAGTATATGGCGCATTTCCCGGATCGCTTCTATTTTGAGGTCCAGCGCACTGGGCGTGAGGGCGATGAAAATATTGTCCGCGCGGGCATGGCGATGGCCAGTAAGCTGGATGTACCCCTTGTCGCCACCAATGACGTACGTTTTATCAAAGCCGATGACTTTGAAGCTCACGAAACCCGTGTGTCTATTGGTCAGGGCTTTGCGTTGGACGATCCACGTCGTCCACGTGAATACAGTGAGCAGCAGTATTTCCGCTCGGGCGAAGAAATGGAGTCGCTGTTCAGTGATATTCCGTCCGCCATTGAAAACACCGTGGAGATTGCCAAGCGGTGTTCGGTAGAAGTCGAACTGGGCACCTACTACTTGCCGGACTATCCGATTCCGGAAGGTATGAACGAGGACGACTTTTTCCGCAAGATTTCTGAGGTAGGTCTGAATGAGCGCCTGGACGTCATTCTGGCTGGGATACCTAAAGACTCACCGGAATACGCCGAAAAGCGCAAACCTTACGATGACCGTCTGAAGTTCGAGCTGGATATTATTATTCAGATGGGATTCCCCGGTTATTTCCTGATCGTAATGGACTTTATTCAGTGGGCCAAAGATCACGATATTCCGGTTGGCCCGGGGCGGGGTTCCGGTGCGGGCTCGTTGGTGGCCTACGCGCAGAAAATTACCGACCTTGATCCGCTCGAATACGACCTGCTGTTCGAACGATTCCTGAACCCGGAACGTGTCTCCATGCCTGACTTCGATATCGACTTCTGTATGGAAGATCGTGAGAAGGTGATTCAGTACGTGGCCGACAACTACGGCCGTGAGGCGGTGTCTCAGATCGTAACCTTCGGCACCATGGCGGCGAAGGCGGTAGTGCGTGACGTGGCCCGTGCTCAGGGCAAGTCGTTTGGTTTGGCCGATAAGCTCTCTAAGCTGATTCCGGGTGATCCGGGCATGACGCTGGAGAAAGCTTTGTCGACCGAAGCCCTGCTGAAAGAATTCCTCGACGAAGACGAAGAAGCCCAGGAAATCTGGGAAATGGCCCTCAAGCTTGAGGGGATTGCCCGTCAGACCGGTAAACATGCTGGTGGTGTGGTGATCGCACCGACTAAATTGACCGACTTCTCGGCGACAGCCTGTGAACCAGACGGTACCGGTCTGGTGACTCAGTTTGATAAGAACGACGTGGAAGAAGCCGGCCTGGTGAAGTTCGACTTCCTGGGTCTGCGGACCCTGACCATCATCGACTGGGCGCTCGAAACCATTAACCGCAAGCAAGCGGAAAAAGGGTTGGAGCCGGTGGACATCAATATGATTCCACTCGATGACGAGCCCTCCTACAAGCTGCTGAAAGAAGCCAAAACCACCGCGGTATTCCAGCTCGAATCGCGCGGGATGAAAGATCTGATCCGCCGTCTCCAGCCGGATAACATCGAAGACATGATCGCACTGGTGGCCCTGTTCCGTCCGGGGCCGCTGGAATCCGGCATGGTGGACGACTTTATTAACCGTAAGCACGGTCGTGCCGAAGTCGCCTATCCACACCCGGATTTCCAACATGAAACCCTAAAAGAAACGCTTGAGCCGACTTACGGCGTTATCGTCTATCAGGAACAGGTGATGCAGATCGCCCAGATCCTTGCGGGCTACACGCTGGGCGGCGCAGACATGCTGCGTCGTGCCATGGGTAAGAAAAAGCCAGAAGAGATGGCCAAACAGCGGGATACTTTTCGTGAGGGTGCTATCTCGGTGGGGGTAGACCCGGATCTGGCGATGAAGATCTTCGACCTGGTAGAGAAATTTGCAGGTTACGGCTTCAACAAGTCTCACTCCGCTGCTTACGCTGTCGTTTCTTATCAGACTCTGTGGCTGAAACAGCACTTCCCAGCGCCCTTTATGGCGGCGGTACTGACCTCGGACATGCAGACCACCGACAAGGTGGTGGTCTTTATCGAAGAGTGTCGGGAGATGGGCATTGAGCTCATCCTACCGGACGTAAACCAGAGCCAGTACGGCTTTACCGTGAATGATGACGACGCCATCGTTTATGGTCTCGGCGCGGTGAAGGGCGTGGGTGAAGGCCCGATTGACGCCATTATTGCTGCCCGTAAAGACGGCCCTTTCCGTGACATGTTTGATTTCTGCAAGCGGGTTGACCCGAAGAAAATCAACAAACGGGTAATGGAGGCGCTGGTGCGTTGCGGTGCCTTTGACCGTCTTGAGTACACTGCACCGCGTTCGGTGCTGATGGCCAGCATCGAAGATGCCATCAAGGCAGCTAACCAGAGCGCCGCAAATGAAGCCGCCGGCATGTTCGACATGTTTGGTGAAGTCGAAGCTGAAGAGGCCGTCACTGGCGATGTTTATGAACGTCATCGTCGTCTGCGTGACTGGAGCCTGAAAGAGCGCTTACAAGGCGAAAAAGATACGCTCGGTCTGTTCGTCACGGGTCACCCATTCGATGAATATGAGAAAGAGGTCCGCCAGTTAGTGCCGACCCGCCTGTCACACCTGCAGGAAGCCAAAGCACCGCAGAAGCTCTCTGGTCTGGTGGTTGATATGCGGGTGATGAAGAATAAGCGCGGCGACAATATGTGCTTCGTCACTCTGGATGACCGCTCTGGCCGGATGGAAGTCGCACTTTTCTCCGATGTTTATGAACAGGTGCGCGAGGTCGTCGCTAAAGATAAGGTGCTCGTCGTCGAAGCTCAGATCAGCCACGACGATTACTCAGGCGGCCTGAAAGCTACTGGGCGCAATGCTATGGAAATCAGCCAGGCTCGCCTCACTTACGCCAATTCAGTTCGTGTCAGCGTCGATGGTGAGGTCAACCCCGATACCTTCTGTCAGCGCCTTGCTAAGCTACTGCAACCCTTAGAAAACGGCTGCCCTGTGGTTCTGGACTATCGCAACGAAGTTGCGAGTTGTGATATCCGTCTCGATGATCGTTGGCGTATCAATCCAACCGATGAGCTATTACAGGAGTTGAGATACGAATTCGGCGAGGCCTCCGTTGAGCTTGTCTTCAGCTGAGCAGCTGCGTATTGAGTTAACTGAGGCACTCGCACCGGTATTCTCAGAATACCCCGGTACGGCTGTGTATCTCGCGTTGAGCGGCGGCATGGACTCCCGTCTGATGCTCGATTGCATTGCCTCCCGGCCAGAGTGGTGCTCACGGGTGACGGCGATTCATGTTAATCATGGCCTTAGCCCGGATTCAGACCTCTGGCAGCAGGAATGCCAGCGTCACTGTGAAGCCTGTGGTGTTTCTTTCATCGGCCGGAAGGTAACGCTGGAATACAAAGGGCAGGGAACCGAAGCCGCTGCCCGGGACGCCCGCTACGCCGCTTTTCAGCAGTTGCTCCCGCCCCAGGCTCTGTTACTGACCGCACATCACGGTTCTGACCAGGCGGAAACCCTACTGCTGCGGTTATTTCGTGGCAGCGGTTTGGCCGGACTCAAAGGAATGTCACCCAGTCGTAAGCTGACCCGTCACCCTGACGATGAACGCACAGTCGTGCGTCCGTGGTTGGGGTTTACGCGAGAGCAATTGGCCCTGGCCGCAAGAGGGCTGAGTTGGATTGAAGATGATTCTAATCTGGATCAGACCTTCGATCGTAACTGGATCAGGCACAGTTTACTGCCGTCACTGCAGGCCCGGTATCCGTCTATTGAGTCAACCCTCATCGAAACCACACACCACCTGTCCGCTGACCATCAGTTATTGATGGATCTACTCTCGCCGGTATTAGATGAGGCGATCTCAGAATGTAACTGGCCGGCCACTGCCCCCTTTTGCCTCTCTGTCGAAGCAGTTAATGAGCGGTCTCCGCGGGTGCGTTTTCATCAGGTCAGGTATTGGCTTCAGAAAAATGGATTACCCATACCTCAGGGAAAGAAGGTCTGGCACTGGCTGGAACAGGCCTTGAGCGCAGGGCCAGACCGCCAGCCGAGCTTACGGTTTGACGGTGTCGTACTACAGCGTTTCAAACAGCACCTTTATGCATGGAGTGAACAAAAGACGCCAGATAGTGTCGACTGTATACCGGTGACATGGGGGCGGGGTACCATCGCGCCCTTAGAAAATAGTCGACTCTTGCCTGAGGGCTGGTCGGTATTGCCCGCCCGGCAATGTGCGTCGAAAGTTCTGCGCCGAGAAGGGCAACAGACGAAAACATTGAAGAACGTGTGGCAGGAAAACGGTGTTCCGGTCTGGCTCAGAGATGACTGGCCCATGCTGATTTACCAGGGTGATATTCTGGCCGTTCTGGGTTTGATGAATGAATGTTCTCCTGAATGTGAACCGGTAGACATTTTAAGCCTCAAATGGCGCCAGGGCGCTATTTGGAGGGAAACGACTGAATGATATTATGACGTTATCTATGACAGACAGCAGAAAGCAAACTTGCAAAACGAAGCGCTGCTGGATAAGGATGTCTGCAGTAATAAGTATTGTATCGCTGATCTTTCTGGCCGGGTGTGAGGACCAGACCGCAAAAATACTGCGTGGAGAAAAGCCAGTCTCAAATTTATGGTCTGAAATGGGGACTGCCTCTCAGACAGAGGCAGAGGCAAGCGACGATACTTCAGCTCAGAGTAAGTCAGATCAGAATTCTGATCCGGAAGGCGTATCAGGATCAGAAGAGAGTTCTGAGGCTGAAAAGACTTTTCTGAAGACAGTAACGAAAGTAAAAGAAGAGAATAAAAATAAAGACAAAAGGCCCCTGAATTTATCTTTGCCCTCGATGTCCTGGGAGACGATAGGAGGTGACGGTTCTTCTCGCGGCGTGCTCCCCGATGTATTCCGGGAAATACCGCAGGAGTCGACATTGAACTTCTCCGGAAAACTGCTCTGGGATGAATCAGAAGAGGCTAGGCAAATGCCGATCGAAGATACAATTAAAGGCGCAGAGGTAGAACTGCAGTTCTATTTGCCCTGACAGGATAAGCCATGAATCTGTTAATACGTTTTTTTCTTCTCTGGCTGTTCAGCGGCCAGACACAGCATAGCAAGAGCGATACGGTCAGGCAGAGTTACCGCATCCAGCCGCATGATATGGGCTGGCGGAACCATCTTCCAAATTTCCGCTTTCTGAGTTTTATGGAATTAGGAAGGTTTCAGTTCTGGAGAGGGCTTAAACAAGAACTGAAGCGGCCTGCGGGGATGCGTCTGATTGCCGCGCAGGACATGATTTATATCCGCCCGGTAGGTTTTCTCGCCCGGCTGGATATGGAGACCACTCTTCTGGGGTGGGATAAGAAGTACGTATATTTCAGACACGATTTTTACGTGGGGAAAAAACTGGTGGCAACTGGAATCGTGAAGGAAGCGTGTGTCGCCAAAGGAGCAGTTCTGTCCCCGGAAGATATTTTCAGTGGAGAAAGTCCACAGAGTGCTGCGGGTATCGTGGAGAGCTGGCAGCAATTTCAGGCGGAAGTCCGGAGTGCATCGGGACCCCGCTGAGGAGGTCCGATGATAAAGCTATATCAGTTCCCGGTGTCGCACTACTGCGAAAAAGTTCGCTGGGCGCTGGATTTTAAGGGGCTGAAATACCGGAAAATTAATCTTGTACCTGGACCTCATGTGCGCAAGGTTCTGCAGATGGCCTCAAGATCACAGGTGCCGGTTCTTGAAGACGGCAAAGTGATAGTGCAGGGCAGTGCAGAGATTATTGATTACCTCGAATCGAAATACCCCGAACGCTCACTCACGCCAAAAGACCCTTCGCTGGCAGAGCAAGCCAGGGCTTGGGAAGAGCGTCTGGACCGGGTCGCTGGCCCAGCTGTCAGAACGTTTAATTATCATTTCCTGTTGCCGTTCCTGAGAGCAATCGTGCCCTTGCTTACTGCAAAACAGAGCCTGGTAGTGAGCATGATGTTTTACGTTGGTTATCGTAAGCTCTCGAATACCTTACGTGGCTGGATGAACATCAACGAAACCAGTGCTCACAAAGCAATGAACGACATGGATGAATTGCTGAACGAATTGCGACAGATATATGCGAACACCCGATATCTGGTCGGTGATGAATTTACGCGTGCTGATCTCACTGCCTGCGCTTTGTTTGCACCTTTATTCAGACCGAATGGCTATGGCCTTAAGTGGCCGACTGACGTCGAGGAACCCGCCGAAATGAAACACTGGAAAGCGTCTCACGAGCGAGCCCTGCAATCGTTGGCTATTCGCTACGAACAGAACCGTTAAGGCGTCAGGTTTGAGCGAAGATCAGGGTGCCGAGCCCCATCGTCAGAGCGTACCCCAGGGTGTATGCCAGTAGTAAAGCGACGATAAATCTCAGATAAGTGCCAAACGTTAATGCTTCAATCTTACTCATTGCGACAATGCCTGCGGCTGAACCTATGATCAGCAGTGAACCACCCACTCCTACGGCATAGGTCAGTGCCAACCACTCCGCTGGACTCATCACAACGTCTGATTTGAGCAGGGCAGCAGTGAGAGGGACGTTATCGATAATGGATGAAAACAGCCCCATCAGATAGTTCGCCTGCCACGCAGGAAGATACTCATAGACGGCAACAAACGAATCCAGTGCTCGGATCTCTTTCAGCGCGCCGACCACCATAAGAATGCCGAGGAAGAACATCAGGGTATCGAATTCGATACGACGGATATAATCCATAATAGGATCATCCTCAGTATCTTCTCCCATCCCTTTCGCGACCAGGAACATAATGGACAGCCCGGTCAGAAAGGTAAGTACAGGTGGAATATCGAAGAGTACATTGAAGGCAATGGTAGTCATGATCGTCAGCAGGAAAATACCCGCTACGACAATGTCGACCTGCTGTAGGTCGTGCGATGTTTTGGTGACAGTCACCTCGCCGGACATCGGTAACATCAGCAGAGCGATCAGAACGAGAACGGCACAGAAGGCTGGCAGAGAAAGCATCAGCAGGCTGGTAATTTCTGCTTTATCGGCGAGAAATATCATCAACGTCGTCACGTCGCCAGTGATCATGGCCACGCCGCCTGAATTCACAGCAAAGACAGCAATCGCGGCGAACCTCAGTGTCTTCTGAGCAGGTAATTGCAACGAAAGAATGAGAGCGACGGATACCAGTGTCGCGGTAATGTTGTCGGCGAGCGATGAGAAGACAAAGGCAAATAAACCAGTGAGCAGCATCAGTTTTCGTTCGGATATTTGCTGCGGAAGCACCTTGAAAATGGCGCTTTCGATCAAGCCCTTTTTATTAAGGTAAGCGACAAAGGTCATCGCTGCGGTGAGGAACAGCCAGAGTGCGGCAATTTCTCCGATGTTTTCTTTCAGCCCTTCCTCAATCCTATGATGCTCCGGTGTCCCGATGCTGGCGGCAAACAGAATGACCCAGGAAATTGAGCCGAAGAACAATACCGACTGGGCTTTATTAATGTGAATAACTTCTTCGAAGATAATTCCGATCAACGCCAGCACGGCGAGTGTAATCAGAATCCAGGAAACAAATTCAGGCATGAGCGACGCTTATTCAGGGCATGAGAACCTTCATTCTATGCCCATCACCATAGGTGCGAAAGCAGACATATGTCCTAATTGCTGAACAAATTGATCCAGCTCAGAGGCTGTTACGTGAGATCAGTTATCTGACAGGCTGGCGTCATTCCAGTCGCGCAATAGTTCTGCCTGAAGATGAGCAAGCTCCATCAATGCATGCAGTTCGGCAGCTGTATTCTTCTCGCCAGAATAGATAGGCAGAGAGCGGATGCGTTGTACGAGTGCGTGGTCCGGTGATTCCATTTTTTTTCGCTCAAGTGCCCAGCGGATATTGCTGTTCAGCATGCGGAAGAAGGTAATACGAGTTGTCAGGCTGAAGATACTGGCGCTGTCGCTGTGACGGAAGTGGTCGAACTCAATGCCTGCCAGCAGGGCGTTCTTACTCGAGACCCGGATAGATGCTGAGCGCTTAAAATTCAGCACCATTGCCATGACACCAAATGGTTCGCCGGGGTTGATTGTGCCCAAGACTTCTTCTGCGTGATCATCGGCAATGACGTCGAGCTCACCGCGCAGCAGAAAATACAATACGTTTGCGCCATCACCTTTATGCAGCACAATTTCATTCTGCTCGGCGGTCACAAATCGCGCCTGCGTCATCAATAACTCGAATTGTTCTGGATCAGTCTTCAGTAGCTCTTTGAAAAAAGTGACGCCGGAAACGATTCTGTGGAGGTTTTCAAGCGGGTACTCTTCCCGGGTGACGGGGCGCATAAAAGATCCTGTTGTCTAACGCACACCTAACGCTCAGGTATGCCCTATGATTTATGTAGCTCCAATCGTAATCCGGCTCAGCCACATACGAACGACGGGAGCATACCACTCGCTTTACGATGAAAATGAGAATCGCCTCGCATTGTGGCAGATTATCACGTCGTCTGTTTAAGAGTAGCTCACTATGATGTCATCGCTTTATAAAATGATGCTCTGTTCATTATTGCTTCTTGCAATAACTACTCTACACAAAATTCTTTCGATGCTGGAGACTCAGTAAGAGGGAAGTGATCGCGGTGTTGTTTGGGGAGGTGTTCGGTCTTGGGGGGGGCGCTGGTGCTGCCGCCCGAGCTGGGCGACAGACTCAACTTAAGCTGTCTTTGATCAGTCTGATCCGGCGAGAAGCTGATCTGAATTCATCAGTTCCTGGTATTGGCCGGTGATTTTGTCCATCTTTTTCAGGATTGATTCGGTGGTTACTGAAATCACGGTGGGAACAAACCGGCCCTGATCACCGAGCTGAAAGCCTGACTGTGAAAACTTCCACTGATTCTGTACACGCTTCAGTGCATCATTGAGTGGGTCGTCATTTTTCTTCGATGCCTGAAGCTCAAGCAGTGACTCATCGAAGAGGGTAATCGCTTGCTTAAACTCCTCTTCGAGAGCGGGAGCATCGACCTTCCAGTACATCGCCATGTAAGCCTTAGCGATTTTCTGGGATAGCATTCGCTGGCGGCCCGACATATTGACCAGGCGGCCACTGGCAATGCCCGAGTGCTTCTCGATCTCTTTCACGACATCATTACACGCAGTGAGAAGATTCAGGTTTTCTTTCAGTAGTTCCGGCACAAGAGACTTGTCGGGTGTAGAGATGATTTTAACCCGGTGCGAGAGCCATATCTCCTCTACGGCATCCAGTTTCGCATTGATTTTATCACTGGGAGCGTAATCGCGCAGGGCCAGAAACTGCTCTTCAAACAGTGCAACGGCAGAATCCAGCTGTCGCTGTGCCGTTTCAGTTTTTACGTTGGCACCGATCATCAGGTAGTCCTTCATCATACGTTGTGAAAGCATACGCTGACGGCCTGATACATTGATGGCTTCTGCATCCGTGAGGCCCCAGCTAAGAGTCGGAGCAGTCAGGGGCATGAGAGTAATCATAAGTGTGAACAGCAGACTTCTCACGGTTATATCCTTTGCTTAGTTGATTAATATTCGCCTGATTCGGCTGGCTTATAAGCAACGCAGCAAGATACGAGCCACCAGTGAAATATAGCTGTCATGAAAGACAGGTGGCCGGAAATCCACGAACTCCGGCCATCTGAGGACGCAGGCCTGCACTGACTGAGGGCATGTTTCAGTTGGATAGATGATATTTAGTGCAAAAAGAAAGAGATAACAGCGGGGGAGGATGGCCCCGCCGGCTGCGGGGTCACCATTATTCAATAGCTGTTGGCTTATTCGATACCGAGTGACTTCAGGTACTCGTCATAGCTGCCGTGGAAGTCGACAATCTCGTTGTCGCGGATCTCGATAATACGGGTCGCCAGTGACGACACGAACTCACGGTCGTGGGAGACGAAGATAAGGGTGCCTTCGTACATCTCCAGTGCCATGTTCAGAGACTCAATGGATTCCATGTCCATGTGGTTGGTCGGTTCGTCCATCAGCAGAACGTTATGGTCGTTCATCATCAGCTTACCGAAAAGCAGGCGACCCTTCTCACCGCCTGAGCACACTTTGACGGATTTCTTGATGTCGTCCTGGTTGAATAACAGGCGACCAAGAGTACCGCGCACGGCCTGATCGTCGTGCTTATCGGTTTTCCACTGCTCCATCCAGTCGTAAAGGTTGCCGCCCATATCAAATTCGTATTCGTGATCCTGAGCGTAGTAGCCAAGGTCGGCGTTTTCAGCCCACTTGATGGTTCCCTCGGTCGGTGTGACGTCATCGACCAGACACTTGAGGAAAGTCGTCTTACCAGCGCCGTTGGCACCGATCACGGCGATTTTCTCACCGGCTTCAATCAGCAGGTTGGTGTTCTTGAATAGTGGAGCTTCGCCATCGTACGAATGTGCCAGACCTTCGACCTCCAGCGCCAGACGGTGGAGTTTCTTCTCCTGATTGAAGCGGATATACGGGTTCTGACGGCTCGAAGGCTTGATGTCGTCGAGCTTAATTTTTTCCATCTGCTTAGCGCGGCTGGTAGCCTGCTTCGCTTTCGACGCGTTGGCCGAGAAGCGCGATACAAACTGCTGCAGTTCAGCGATCTGAGCTTTCTTCTTGGCGTTTTCTGATTGCAGACGCTCGCGGGCTGCGGTTGAGGCAATCATAAAGTCGTCGTAGTTGCCCGGATAAATCTTGATGTCGCCGTAATCAATGTCGGCCATGTGCGTGCACACGGAGTTCAGGAAGTGACGGTCGTGCGAGATGATGATCATGGTGCACTTCATGTCATTGATGATGCCTTCCAGCCAACGAATCGTGTTGATGTCGAGGTTGTTGGTCGGTTCGTCGAGCAGCAGGATGTCCGGGTTTGAGAACAGCGCCTGCGCCAGCAGAACACGCAGTTTCCAGCCGGGAGCGACTTCAGACATCGGACCCTGATGAAGTTCGGTCTCAATGCCAGCGCCTAACAGAAGTTCGCCGGCACGGCTTTCGGCGGTGTAGCCGTCCATTTCTGCGAATTCGCCTTCAAGCTCAGCGGCGCGCATGTAGTCGTCTTCGGTGGCTTCCGGGTTGGCGTAGATTGCATCGCGCTCTTCTTTGATGGCCCACAATTCTTTGTTGCCCATCATTACGGTATCGATCACGGTGCATTCTTCAAACGCGAACTGATCCTGATGCAACTTACCCAGACGCTCGCCGGGTGATACGCTGACGTTGCCCGCGCTTGGCTCCAGTGAACCATCGAGGATCTTCATGAAGGTAGATTTTCCACAACCGTTGGCACCGATGAGGCCGTAGCGGTTGCCATCTCCGAATTTGACAGAGATGTTCTCGAACAGCGGTTTGGCACCGAACTGCATGGTGATATTAGCGGTAGAAATCACAGGCACTTCCTGAATTGCGTAGGCAGATTTTGGGACGTATTCAAAGGCCGCGACTATACGCGTTTTCGCCACAGAAAACGAGTCTGAACCCCCACCACAGACGCCAGAGTGCCTGTCGCGGGGGCCTTAATTGAGTGACTTACTTCTTCAGGCGCAGGGTATTGCCTGATGCGTTCTTGGGATTGCGGTATACCGTCTTTTTGCGCGGTGCAGATGAGCTGCTGTCATCCTTACTGTCGTTGGGCTGTTCTTTCCGGGCGGTATGCTTCTCAGGCTTGCGATTGTTTGCTTTCTGGCCTTTGGGCTTGTTCTTTTTAGCATCGGGCTTGCCACCGACATGTTTGATGGCTTTCTTACGCTCTTCCTCACTGGCGAGCCGGATGCCATTCTCTTCAATCACGATTTCCCGCTCTTTATAGAGTTTGCCGACGGCCATTTTAAACGCACGCTTGCTGACACCGAAGTGCATTTCGATCAGTTCTGCCGGGCTGTAATCGTTCAGGCCCAGAGTGCCGCCGGAGTCTTTGAGCTTCTGCAGGATGCGCTTTGATAGCGAATCGGCTCTCTGATGGCCAATGGGCTCGAGGCTCAGGTCCAGACGCTGGTCTTCCCGTACCTGACGGATAAAGCCCTCGGTCTTCTGTCCAACGCGGATCGCTTTATGAATCTGGCTGTTGTGAAGCACACCCCAGTAGGTGTTATCGACGATGGCTTTGTAGCCAATATCCGTACGTTGCGCGATCAGTAGCTTGACCTTATCGCCCATCTGATATGGGTCAGCAGCGCCCGGCCAGTTCGCGCTTGCTTCGTCTTTAATAAAGCGATTCAGACGTGTAGTGCCGATTAAACGCCCGGTATTGTCGCTGGTGACGTAGACCACGTACGACTGCCCGGCTTCCATGCGTTGCTTCTGCTCAGCAAAAGGAACGAACAGATCTTTCGGCAGGCCCCAGTCGAGAAACGCTCCGGTACGGTTCACGTCTTTCACCATCAAACTGGCCGCCTGGTTCAGCTGTACCCGCGGGCGCTGTGTCGTAGCGATCAGACGATCATCGGAATCCAGGTAAATAAATACTTCAAGCGTACTGCCGGTTTCTATGCCCTCGGGCACAAAACGGTTGGGCAGGAGCACGCGCTCGCCGCTGTCATCGCTCAGGTACAGGCCCTGGGGCTGTGTGTCGGCGACCGTCAGAGTGTGAAACAGACCGGGTGTCATCATGGGGTTCTCCGTATTTTCAGGGGCGTCAGCGTCTTCACTGACGGTAAAGTGTTTTGATCAGATGCCAGCCGAATTTGGTTTTCACCGGCCCTTGTACTTTTAACAGGGGGCCTTTGAAGACGGCATCGGCGAAGGGCTTCACCATATCGTTGCGACCGAACTCTCCCAGTGAGCCGCCTTGTTTGCCGGACGGACAGGTGGAGTGTTTACGCGCCAGCTTGTCGAACTCAGCCCCTTTGTTGAGCTGTTTCAGCAAAGATTCGGCTTCCTCACGGGTTTTGACAAGAATATGGCAGGCGCAGGCGCGGTTGGCCATGGTGGAAACCTCCGGAATACTGACGGGTCATACAGGTGTGTTACTCTCAGCGCGGATAGTATCACAGGCCCAGAGGTGAGGTACGGGTGGAATTACTGATCATAGCGGTACTCGCCGGGCTGGCTTTGCTTGGTTGGCCCGCAATTCAGCGGCAACAGGCGGCGCGGGTGCTGGCGCTCAGGTATCTGCGGAAGCAGTGTCAGCAGGAGAATCTGCAGCTGCTCGATGACACTGTGTCGCTGGCACGTATGCGTCTTAAGTTTATTAAGGGGCGACCTGTGCTGGTACGAGGCTACGAATTTGAATTCAGTGTCGACGGCGGTGATCGCTACCCGGGCTCACTGGTACTGGAGGGCTACCGGCCGGTATCTGTGGTGCTGGCGGTGCATTCTGATCCACAGGCCTGATTCGCTGCCATCAACAACTTCATACAAGGAACGAGATAATGGTTAACCACGAATCAGAGAAGTCCCGCTTCGTGATTGAACAGGACGGTAAAGAGTGTGTGCTTGATTACGTACTGAAAGGTGATCAAGTGAATTTTACACACACCTATGTCCCGTTCGCTTTGCGCGGAAAGGGGTTAGCTGAAGAACTTGTTAAAACCGGGCTTCAATGGGCTAATGACAACTCTCTTACTATCAAGGCCAGTTGTTGGTATGTGAAGAAATTTCTGTAAGCATTTACAACCTGTCTGATCTGCACACTCGATAGCCTCATCCATAGTGAATTGTGTGTGCTCAGGTATCAGCAGACCTGGCAGGACGTTCACTGATACTTACGAATTTCTGTCCAGAGAGAACTAAATGCTGAATGCATAAGGACTCGAGAAAATCGTCAGTAAAAATAGAGCCATCGGTACCACGCTTAAGCGCGCGGCAGGTGAATAAATTCAGTCATCCAGCGAGCGATGGTTTTGCTGTCATTCGGTTGTTCCAAAGTATTCATTGCCTGAGTTAAACGCTCATCGCCAACGTCTTCGCGGCGGCGCTCCAGTAACCTTCTGAAGTATTCGGGCGTAAATTCCGGGTGCCCTTGAAAGCTCAGGATCAGATCATTGTTATACCAGGCGGCGTATTGGCAGAAGTCACTACCCGCCAGTCTACGGGCCCCTTCTGGTAGCGCAGAAACCTGATCTTTATGACTGTAAATCAGTTGATAGGCTGGCTGATCATCATTCAGCCACATGGGGCGGTGATCAATCTCCGTCATATGATTACCGACGCCCCAACCCTTGTTGCTTAAGCCTGCGTGGCCACCCAATGCATGGGCCAACAACTGATGGCCAAAGCATATGCCGAGCATGCGTTCTTTACGTGAGTGGGCTTCGCGCACCCATTCCATTAATGGCTGAATCCAGTGGTCGGTGTCGTAAACACCGGTCTTTGAGCCGGTCAGTAGGTAGGCGTCGCATTCCCCCGCTGACGGTAACTCGCCGTCATGAATCTGATAGAAAGTGAAGTTCAGGTTTGGATCAATGCTGGCGAGAAGTTCAGACAACATGACGCCATAGGACACATAATCGCCGATAAGGTCATCATAGAGAACATCACATTCAAGGATACCGAGAGCGGCCATAGATCAATGGCTCCCTTTTGCTGCTGGTTGTATCAACTTTGCCGGATAAGCTTTTTTGAGAGGGAGAAGGACATCTTCGACCCCATGAATCCGTATCTCGAGCATCATAGCAAGCAAGTCACCCAGACGCCCCTGTGGGAACCCCTTTTTTTGCATCCAGAGCAAGTATTCTTCAGGAATGTCGCAAATGCGTTTTCCCTGATATTTACCGAACGGCATGGTCATCTGAACCAGCTGTAGAAGGTGCTCTTTGGTATACATTATTTGGCCTGTATGGATGGTTGGGGGCAATGCAGCAACAGTTTTGATTCTAAAAAGTTCCCCAGATTCTTTCAAATTGTTAAAAAGTCAGTTAAACCTCATATTGATAGTCTACACTTTAAGAGATCTACCGGGTGATAGAGTTGTTAGGGCGCTCGGACATTAAGTAGTAAGGCTCGTCTGATATTCATATGACCACGGGTCATCAGGGTGTGCCAGAGACAGTAATATCAGGAGTCAGAGAATTTGTATGGTTGTGCTGACCTCAACAGCTGAAGGGAAATATCAGCCTAGTGAGGGATGGAAACGCGTAGAAGAAGAAAGTCGTCGCGCTGGCGTCACCAATGGTGGACGTTTCGGTGCGGCTGATTTGCGTCTGGAAACCATTCTGGAGAGAACCATGCGGGTATTTATTACTACCCGTGCCGCAACCTTTGCGACTGACGTTGAGGGAGCGTTGTTCCAGATGGCCCGAGTCCTCAAGGCCAGGGCGGCTGCACTCTATATCGCGACAGACGGCTCAGGAAAACGTCCCGAGCTGGCCGTTGCTGTGTCACCGAATGATACGGAGCAACTGGCGACGGTTATTCGCGATGGATGGTCTATGGAGGGTGGCAGTATATCTCCACGCTGCTCTTTTGCTGATGATGAAAATGCGGACGAAGAAGCATTACGTCATTATCTCGGAGGCAACCGCCTCTCTACTATTCCCCTGTTAAATGACTATGGCGTGACTGGTTGGTTATTTCTCACGTTCGATGATCCTACACAGCGCCTTTCTCCACGTAAGCTGACTCAGCTGGGAACGTTCGCGCAGTTCTGCCTGCTTATGCAGGAACGCCTGCATGTCATGGAAGTACTCGAAGATCGTGAGCATCTTTTACGTCAGACAGAGCGTCTTGCCAATATTGGTTCCTGGTATGACGACGTTGAAAACGATCAGATCACTATTACTCCCCAAACGGCAGCAATTTTTGAGCAGGATGAAAATCTTGAAGTCGTCAGTCTTTCTCAGTATTTCGAGTACATTCACCCCGAAGATATAGAGCGTGTTGCGCAGACACTCACGGAAAGCATGAACGAGTGTAAGCCGTCGGACATGACCTATCGGATCAGCTTACCGTCCGGAGCAGAGAAAGTTATTCACGGCCGTGCTGAAGTTATTGTTAATGCTGAGGGCCGGGTTGTTGCTCGTGTTGGTTCGGTGCAGGATATTACTGAACAGCAGGCACGGGAGAATCGCCTGCGCCTGGCGATGACGGTGTTCGAGTTTTCAATGGAAGGTGTGGTGATTACCGATGCTGACCAGAAAATTGAAGCGGTTAATCCGGCGTTCAGTACCATTACCGGATATTCTGAACGAGAAGCTCTGGGCAAAGATCTTGGTTTTCTTCGCTCCAGTCGGCACAATCGGGAATTTTACCAGCGTATTAACAGTCAGTTGAATGAACGCGGTTACTGGCGCGGTGAAATCTGGAATACGCGTAAAAACGGCGAAAGCTATCCTCAGTGGCTAACTCTGACATTGGTGCGTGACGAACAGAAACGAGTGACGCATTACGTCGGTGTATTCTCGGATATGTCGCGCATAAAAGAGCACGAACAACAACTCAAACATTTATCAAATTACGACTCTTTAACCAATCTTCCTAATCGCCATTTACTGTTGAGTCGCCTCGAAGGTGCGATCGCTGATGCCACGATTAATCAGCGCAAGGTCGGAGTGATTGCGATCGATCTGGATCACTTTAAGCACATTAATGATAGCCTCGGACATCCCGCGGGCGATCGTTTGTTGCAGGACTTTGCCAAACGTCTGCGCCAAAGGTTGAGAGATTCGGATACCGTTGCACGTCAGGGTGGTGATGATTTTGTTGTCGTGCTGGAAAGTGTGGGTAACGTCTCTCAGATCGAGAACGTTGCCGGTATTATTCTTGAGTTGCTCAAGACACCTTTTGATGTGGGGGTTGGTAAAGATTTTTATATCGGCGCCAGTATAGGTGTCACCATGTTCCCGGATCATGGGGCGGATGTTACTCAGCTGCTCAGTAACGCCGATGTGGCTATGTACGAGGCTAAGAAAGAAGGCCGCAATATGTACAAGGTCTACAGCAACGAAATGACTCAGGTCGTTGCTGACCGTCTTGAACTGGGCAACCGTTTGCGCCAGGCACTCACTACAGAAGATGAGTTGAGATTGTATTATCAGCCTCAGGTAGAGCTCACCGAAGGTCGCGTTGTTGGAGTTGAAGCACTGATCCGCTGGCATACGCCGGACGGCGAAATCATTCCGCCGGGGCGCTTCCTTCCTGTGGCGGAAGAGGGCGGCATGATGCCTGATCTGGACAGCTATGTACTGGGCGTCGCCTGCCGTCAGATTGCCAGTTGGCAAAAGGAAGGTATCGATAAGATTACCGTTGCGGTAAACATCACCCAGCCAACCTTTATGGCCGGTGGCCTTGTGGGGCGTCTGACGGCATTGCTGGAGGAAACCGGCATTGATCCCAGCTGGCTTGAGCTGGAAATTACTGAGGGGGCCTTACTGGAACCGAGTTCTCAGGTGCTGGGTACGATTTCGGGCCTGAAAGCCTTAGGGGTGGCTCTGGCGATTGATGATTTCGGAACTGGCTACTCTTCGTTGTCTTATCTGCATCGTTATCAGGTTGATAAGCTCAAGATCGACCGAGGCTTCGTTCAGAGCGTCGAAATTGAAGATGAAGGAAAAGTCATTACCCGTACCATCATTCAGATGGCGAAAGGCCTGGGTTTACAGGTGCTGGCTGAAGGTGTCGAGACGGAAGGTCAGTTGCACTTCCTGAGGGATAACGGCTGTGAAACCTGCCAGGGGTTCTTCTTCAGTCGCCCGGTGCCGGTAGAAGAACTGAGACTTAACTGATGACGTCTCAGCGTTATCGGGCGGTTGTCTGCCCGATAACGACGCTCAGGTACTTACACCTGTACCCAAGACTTGTACCCGAGCAACTTACTCGTAAGTACAGAAGTAAGCCGTCTGACCTGACAGGCGGACTTTGAACTTCACGTTAGCTTCAATCTCGAAGGATTCACCATTAGTGAAGGTCTGCCACTCTTCGCTGCCTGGGAGCAGAGCGTCCATCTTGCCTGACACGATAGTCATGACTTCTTTCTGGCTGGTGCCGAATTCGTAATCGCCTGGCTCCATAACGCCAACAGTCGCTGGCAGCGTCTCGGTCTGCAGGGCAATCGACATCACCTTGCCGTCGAAATACTCGTTTACTTTTAACATTTTAGATTCTCCTGTGGATCTGGCGGGCGATTATACGCAGGCACTGTCCATAAGCGCAAAATAGACGAGCAAAAGCCCCATCATTTGTGTATACTCCGCCACCCTTTTAAATCAGATCGTCGGGCAACACCGTGTCAGCAGCACCCTGAGGGGTGTTCGGGGTCAACAGATGCCTCATTGAGCATTGCACGGACAGCAGAGAACTGACCGTCAACGGTAAGCCCCTAAGCGATTGTACACAGGTGAAAATATGACCGATTCGAACAGCACAGGCTTTGCGAGCCTGGGCCTGCCATTTCCTGTACTCCGTGTTCTTGAAGAGCTGGGTTACGAAACTCCTTCTGCCATTCAGGCAAACAGTATTCCGCCGTTGCTGGAAGGCAAAGACGTTCTGGGTATGGCCCAGACGGGTACCGGTAAAACCGCAGCATTCGCGTTGCCACTGCTGGTACGAACCAACCCAGACTTCCGCACACCACAGGTGCTGGTACTGGCGCCAACCCGAGAGCTTGCTCAGCAGGTAGCGGAAGCCGCTAAAACCTACAGCAAGCACATGAGTGGCATCAATGTGACCGCAATCTATGGCGGTTCAGACTATGGTAGCCAGCTGCGTGATCTTAAGCGCGGACCACAGTGGGTGGTTGGTACGCCGGGTCGTGTTATGGATCACCTGCGTCGCGGCACGCTGAGTCTGGCTGACATCAAGGCCGTCGTGCTTGATGAAGCCGATGAAATGCTGCGCATGGGCTTTATTGACGACGTAAACTGGATTCTGGAGCAGGCACCGGCGAAACGCCAGGTCGCTCTGTTCTCGGCAACCATGCCAAAAGAAATCCAGCGTGTCGCTGAAACTCACCTGAACGAACCGGTACAGGTGAAGATTGAATCAAAGACAACCACCAATGACCGTATCCGTCAGCGTTACTGGTTTGTAGGTGGTGTACATAAGAACGACGCACTGCTGCGTATCGCCGAAACCGAAGACTTTGATGCCATGATGATTTTCGTGCGCACCAAGCAAGCAACGGAAGAAGTGGCTGACTTTATGGCTGCGAACGGCTTCCGTTGTGCGCCTCTGAACGGCGACATTCCGCAGCAGCAGCGTGAACGCGCTGTTGAAAAGCTGAAAGCAGGCAAGCTCGACATGATTGTGGCGACCGACGTTGCCGCTCGTGGTCTTGACGTTGAACGCATCAGCCACGTTATCAACTACGACATTCCACAGGATACAGAGTCGTACGTTCACCGTATTGGTCGTACTGGCCGTGCCGGTCGTGAAGGTGAAGCGATTGTATTTGTACGTGGTCGTGAAAAGCGCATGCTGCGTGATATTGAAAAAGCCACGCGTCAGCCGATTGAAGAAATGCCGTTGCCAAGCGCAGCCCAGGTGAATGCAAAGCGTCGCGAAGCTTTCCGAGCGCGTATTATTGATGCTCTCAACACTGAGAAAAATGCACTTTACCGCGAGATTATTGAGTCTGTACTGACCGAGCATCCGGTCGATGCACTCGACGTTGCTGCCGCTTGCGCCAGCCTGATTCAGGGTGACAAAGCGCTGTTTATTGATGAAAAAGCCGATCAGAAAATGCAGGAACGCAAAAAACGTGACCGCGATGATCGTGAACCTCGTCAGCAGCGTGAACCTCGCGACAGAGGTGATCGCGGTAGCCGTGGCCGTAAGGCGACACCAGACATTAATCCGCTGCCATTAAAAGGTCAGCCAAATGTCGATATGGTGCGTTACATGGTTGGCGTCGGATACGACGACGGCCTGCGTCCGGGTAATCTGGTTGGTGCGGTAGCCAATGAGGCGGATCTGGAAAGCCGTTATATTGGTCACATCGAGATTCTGGAAAATTACTCTATCGTTGACCTGCCAGCGGGCATGCCACCAGAAACAATGAAAACACTGCGCAATGCGCGCGTGTGTGGCCGTGCACTGGAAATTAAAGAGTTTAAAGGCGAGGCGGGTATTCCTGAGCGTAAGCCGGGTGGTCCTAAGCGCCGTGACGGCGGCTTTAAAGGCAAAGGTTCTAAAGACCGTGATTTTAAAGGCAGCCGCGACTTTAAAGACAAGCCACGTAAGCCTCACCGTAAAGGCGGAAACGCGCCTGCACGTAAAGCCGACTGATAAATCTTTTATCGGTTAAATAAGGCGACAGGTTTACTTCGTCGCCTTATCAAAAAGCCCCGGGCAGATGCCCGGGGAAGTCTCAAAACACTGATCGTCTCAGAAACAGCCCCGAAAAAACTGCAAGGTGATTCGAGAGCTGTAATGAGCTGTCAGTGACTGATCATCCATGGCCGCATCGAGGGGAACATCTTGTTGCCTTCCGCGGTATACATCAGATTGCTCCGACGTTTTTTCGCGTTGCAACCACAGTTGCTACCATGCTTGTGGGCATGGCGCTCCTGCTTTTCCTTCTCGCGCGCATGGAATTCACCGGCGGTCATAACCTCAGGTGAGTGACTTGCTTTTTCGTTCGCTTCCATGGCTTCCCGCCGCTCTTTGATCATGCTGGCAATCTCTGGTGGCAACACAATCACCCGCGCAGACATAGTCTGGCATTGCGGGCAGAACGCGGGTTTATCGTGGTGCTCCATCGAAGCCAGTTCCTGGAATACACCGTGCTCAGGGCATTTATAGTCATAGAGTGGCATAGTTAAATCCCCTTATTAAAGATCCGGCGCTTTTGGAATATCGATGCTGCCATCGAGGTGTTTCTTAGGCCCTTCGGAATTCGGCTGCACGTCAAACTCGAAGATATCGGTTGGTAACCAAAGCGTCGCACAGGAGTTCGGAATATCAACCACACCACTGATGTGGCCCTGTACCGGTGCACAACCAATGATGGCGTAACCCTGAGCTTCGCTATAACCGAACTGAGTTAAGTAGTTAATCGCGTTATGACAGGCCTGACGATAGGCAATGCTAGTATCCAGGTAATGCTGTTTACCGTCTTCATCAACAGAAATACCTTCAAAAATCAGATAATCGTCGTATTTCGGTACCATCTTACTTGGCTTAAAGATTGGATTTTTAACCTGATACTTCGCCATACCATCTTTGATGATATTAACGCGCATGTGAATCCAGCCCGCCATTTCAATCGCGCCACAGAAGGTGATTTCGCCGTCACCCTGTGAGAAGTGAAGGTCACCCACAGACAGGCCTGCACCATCAACATAGACAGGGAAATAGACTTTAGAGCCGCGTGTCAGGTCTTTAATATCACAGTTACCACCGTGCTCACGAGGAGGAACAGTACGCGCGCCTTCGGCTGCCGCTTTGGCTTTTTCATCGCCCGATAAACGACCCATGTGAGCCGTTTCTGCATAAGGCAGTGTCGCCAGTTCAGGGACGCGTTCTGGGTCGGTGTCAACTAAAGCTTTTTCACGGGTATTCCACATATCCAGCATTTTTTTGTCTGGCAGACAGCCGATCAGACCGGGGTGGAGAATACCGGCAAACTCAACGCCTGGAACGTGACGTGAGCTGGTCATCATGCCGTTGAAGTCCCAGATGGATTTCTGTGCTTCCGGGAAGCGATCGGTCAGGAAGCCACCGCCGTTCTTTTTCGAGAAGAAACCATTGAAGCCCCACTGGTTATCAGGGAAAGCACCGATGTCCAGAATATCAACTTCGAGAAGATCGCCTGGCTCTGCGCCTTCGACTTTAATCGGGCCGGATAAGAAGTGAACCTGGCTCAGGTCGACATCACGGACGTCGGAAGCGTCGTCGTTATTTTCAATCTGACCACCGGTCCAGTCATAACATTCAACAATGAAGTCATCACCGGGTTTTACGGTTGCTACCATCGGAATGTCCGGATGCCAGCGGTTGTGAACCTGGTCATTTTCATAAGCGGATTTACTGAGATCAATTTTAATGATGGTATCAGTCATGGTTTTCTCCTTAGGTAGCCTTGGGGCTTTTCGGGGTAAATTCCGGTTCGGAAGGGAATTCAGAGTGCGTTTCCGCAAGGGAAACCGGGAGCAGAGTGATCTGTCGTTCAGACAGAACGCCCTGCAGGTGTGTATTCATAGTGTCGTTGTGCGCAGTGAGGTGACGAGCCACCTCGGTAATAACCAGGTCGCGGAAACGACGTTCGATGGCGCGGGCACCGTACTTACGGAATCCGGATGTCATGACGATAAAATCACGAGCCGCCGGTTCAAGTTCAATACTGGTGTTGTGGCGTTTCAGTTGAGAATTCAGCGACTGCTCAAGGCCTTCAACCAGACTCGGCATATCCTCCGATGTCAGTGCAGAGAAGTACTCAATAATGCCAATGCGGTTGATAAACTCCGTATTAAAATGGCGCTCCAGTGCGCGTTTATAAAGACCACTGCGGTTAACTCCGGGAACGGAGTCCAGCCAGCGTAATGACTCAGCGAGGCGACTGCCGACATTACTCGTCATAAACACCAGCGTATTGGTAAAACTGATCGACTTCTGTCCCGACGCCAGCTTCAGGGTGCCGTTGTCGAGGATATTCATCAGACTCAGTACCACCGAGTGGTCTGCTTTTTCTATTTCATCGAACAGGACAATGCCCGGGCGCGAGCTTGTGCCACTGATCAGTTCTTCATTAAGTAAGCTGAGGTTTTCTTTGCTGCCCACATAGCCCGGAGGTGCCCCTGTAATAGCAGCACTGTAGTGGCTCTGTGCGAGAGTATTCATATCGATACGACAGAAAGCATCGCTGCGACCGTGAATCGCCTGCGCAACCTGTCGCACCATTTCGGTTTTACCAACGCCGGTCGCGCCGATAAATAAAGCTGAGAGAAGCGGGCGCCGACGGTCGTTAAGTCCGGCACTGATCACATTCAGTTGCGATTCAAGCCGATCAATCACGGCATCCTGACTACGGATACATGCTTTCAGGTGAGCTGATACTTCAGCCGGCTGAAAAGCGAACCGCGACAGAAGCGGTTGGCTCTGCGATTGTGTCTGTGAACGAATGCGATCAGTGACAAAGACCATCGGCAATCTGGCGATTACTCGCCAGCCTCCATTGAGCGCTCTTCAACGGGCAGAGTACCGACCGGGCAATCTGCTACGCCGACTGTTGTGCGCGTCATGGCTTCGACATCGGCCTGGGCTTTTTCAGCATCGGTTACCCAGGTGCGATAGAACTCGAATGGGCAATCGGCAATGCCTTTGTCACCATCGCCCGAGGCATGAACACCGCTGTATCCACGGTGCAGAAGTTTGAACAAATGATTCTGCGACTGATCGTTTTTACGGGCGTCGCGAATCTGTGACACAGATAATTGGGCGTACTGGACACCCATGTCTTCTTCGCCACATTCGCCGAGTGTACGGCCATCGAAGCCGATCAGAGCAGAGTGACCAAAGTAGGAATAGACACCGTCGAAGCCTGTTGCATTGGCGACAGCTACGTAGCAGTTGTTTGCCCATGCCATGGTTTTCGCCATCATGATCTGTTGTTCTTTGGCTGGGTACATGTAGCCCTGACAGCGAACAATCAGCTCTGCGCCTTTCATGGCACAGTCGCGCCAGATCTCCGGATAGTTACCGTCATCACAGATGATCAGACTGATTTTTAACCCTTTAGGACCTTCACTTACATAAGTACGGTCACCGGGATACCAGCCTTCAATCGGGCACCACGGAATGCACTTACGATATTTCTGAACAATTTCGCCTTCGTTATTGATCAGGACTAGCGTGTTATAAGGCGCTTTATTCGGGTGTTCTTCGTGCTGTTCACCTGTCAGTGAAAAGATGCCCCAGGTATCGGCCTCTTTGCAGGCAGCTGCGAAGATGTCCGTTTCATCACCCGGGATAGTGGCAGCAGTGGCATACATTTCCTCTTCGTCGTACATGATTCCCATGGTTGAATATTCCGGGAATACGACCAGATCCATACCGGGCAATCCGACTTTCATGCCCTTGATCATGTCGGCAATTTTGCGGGCGTTGTCGAGGACTTCAGCTTTACTGTGAAGACGTGGCATTTTGTAATTAACGACCGCAACACCAACGGTATCTGGGCTACTGGAAATATCACCGTGACGCATAATGTTCTCCGCTTAAACAGAAAGGTATTTTGAAATGGTTTCCTGGTCGGCTTCTTCGACCGGTACGTCCAGTACAATTTTTCCTTTTTCAATCACCAGAATCCGGTCAGCGACATCCAGTGCAAAACTGAGTACCTGCTCGGAAACCAGAATCGACAAGCCACGCTGTGTACGTATCTGTTTCAGCGTTTTGGCCATATCTTTAATGATGCTGGGCTGAATCCCCTCGGTTGGTTCATCCAGAATGAGAACATCCGGGTTACTTGCCAGCGCTCGTGCGATCGCAAGCTGTTGTTGCTGACCGCCCGACAGGTTGCCACCGCGGCGATGTTTCATTTCATCCAGCACCGGGAATATGCTGTAGAGGTCAGATGGAATGTTGCGCTCACCGGTGCTGGTCAGTCCGGTTTCGATATTTTCTTCTACCGTCATGGTCGAGAAAATCATGCGACCTTGTGGCACGAATGCCAGACCAGCACTGACACGCTCGTGACTCTTTAATGGCGACAGTTCTTTGTCTGCTAATTTAACCGTGCCTCCCTTGCTTGGAATCATGCCAATCAGGGATTTCATTAATGTGGTTTTTCCCATGCCATTACGACCGAGGATGGCGATGATTTCGTTCTCTTTAAGGGTCAGGTTCATACCATCAATGATGGTGCTCTGGCCGTAGGCCACTGAGTAATCGTTTAATTGCAGCATGGCAGGCCTCCTTAGTGACCGAGATAAACTTCAACGACTTTCGGGTCAGACTGCACCCGGTCCATTGAGCCTTCAGATAAAACCTTGCCCTGGTGAAGTACGGTCACCCGGTCGGCAATGTCGGCAACGAATTGCATATCGTGTTCAATCACAAGTACTGAGCGGTCTTTGGTAATACGGTGCAGCAGGTCTGCTGTCTGTTTACGCTCAGAGACCGACATACCTGCAACCGGCTCGTCCAGCATCAGCAGTTCGGGGTCCTGGATCAGCAGCATGCCAATTTCCAGCCACTGCTTCTGACCGTGAGAGAGCAGGTCGGCTGAGGTATCCAGTTTGTCGCCGAGAAAAATCATGTCGGCGATTTCTTTTACTTTGTCGACGACCTCTTTATCGCGACGGAAAAAGAGGGCACCCCAGACGTTGCGGCCGCGAGGGAACGACAGCTCAAGGTTTTCGAATACCGTCAGGTCTTCATAGATGGATGGGTTCTGGAATTTCCGACCAACGCCTGCGTGAACAATCTGGTGCTCGTTTAGCTTGGTTAATTCTTTACCCTTAAATTTAATCGAACCTTCAGTGGCCTTGGTACGGCCACAGATGAGATCCAGTACCGTCGTCTTACCGGCCCCGTTAGGGCCGATAATGACGCGGATTTCCTGTTCTTCGACGTACAGCGATAAATCGTTCACTGCTTTAAAACCATCGAAGGACACAGTCAGACCTTCTACGCTCAAGACAAAGTCTTTTGCTGGAATGGATTTCGTTGACTCAAGCATGTTTGCGCTCCTCAGAAGTCAGGGTCTCTTCGCCGTTATCTGCTTTGTCGGATGAAGCATCTTTCGCTGCAGGCGTTGGTGCCGAAGGTGAATCGTCTTTCTTGCTCATTTTCAGCAGCAGAGGTTCGATGTAACGCTGGTAGACACCGGCCAGACCATTCGGGAAGGCCATCACCACACCGATGAACAGAGCGCCCATAGCGAACAACCAGAGTTCAGGGAAGGATTCGGAAAAGCTGGTTTTCGCCCAGTTCACCAGAAGGGTGCCGTACACAGCGCCGAGGATTGACAGACGACCACCCAGTGCACAGAAAATCACCATTTCAATCGATGGTACGATGCCGACGAAGGTAGGCGACATAAAGCCAACCTGCAGAGTAAACATGGCACCGCCGACAGCTGAAATCGCAGCGGCCAGGCAGAAGATAAAAATCTTGAAGCCAGAGACGTCGTAGCCAGAGAAACGAACGCGCTCTTCACTTTCACGCATCGCGACTAATAAGCGACCGAGTTTGCTTTTAATCACAAAGGCGGCAACAAACAGGGCGAGAAACAGCAGCAGTGCGTTGATGTAGTAGAGGATGTATTTTGCTTCGTCGGTGCGGATATCCCAGCCATGCAGTGTGCGTAGGTCGGTAATACCGTTTACGCCGCCGGTGTAGCCTTGCTGACCGATAATCAGGATGGTCAGGATGGCCGCAACCGCTTGCGTGATAATGGCGAAGTACACACCACCGACACGACGCTTGAACATGGCAACAGCAATGATAAAAGCGAAGACAGCAGGCACAGCAATAACAGCGAACAGAGTAAAGCCAAAGCTGTGGAAGGGTTCCCAGAACCATGGCAGTTCGGTGAGCTGGTTCCAGTCCATAAAGTCCGGAATACCAGGAGTAGACTGAATCGCAGTATTTTCAGGTGACGAGGCTTCCAGTTTCAGGAACATCGCCATGCAGTAACCGCCCAGGCCAAAGAATACCCCCTGACCGAGGCTGAGAATGCCACCGTAGCCCCAGCAAAGAACCAGACCAAGAGCAACGAAAGCGTAAGTGAGATATTTACCCACCAGGTTAAGGCGGAAGATATCCATCGACAGCGGCAGGATCACCAGCAGCAGAACTGCAAGAATGATCATGTGGCTGTACTGATTGCGGGCAATAAAATCGGCAAATTTATTCATACGTTATGCTCCTGCTCAGTGACGTACTTTGAGAGTGAACAGACCCTGAGGACGAAGCATCAGAATGCCGACCACAAACAGCAGGGTGAGTACTTTGGCCATGGAACCGCTGAGGAAGAATTCCATCGTTGACTGGGCCTGAGAGATGGTGAAGGCCGAGGCGACGGTACCCAGAAGGCTGGATGCACCACCGAACACAACAACAAGGAAGGTATCAACGATATATAGCTGACCTGACGTCGGACCGGTAGAACCGATCATGGTGAACGCAGAACCTGCGATGCCTGCGATGCCGCAACCGAGTGCGAAGGTCAGACGGTCAACTTTCTCGGTATTAATACCAACAGCAGCAGCCATCGGACGATTCTGTACAACCGCACGGGTTTGTTTACCCAGACGGGATTTCTGCATCATTAATGCAACACCGACGGTAATCACGATCGTCAGGCCCATCACAAACAGACCGTTCACCGGCACTTCAACCATGTCGGTTACCGGGTACGAACCCATCAACCAGTCAGGCAGAGTGACGCCTACTTCACGCGCGCCAAATACGGTGCGGTAGAGTTGTTGCAGAATCAGGCTCAGGCCCCAGGTAGCAAGCAGAGTATCCAGAGGGCGGTGATAAAGATGGCGTATCATCGCCCACTCGACAAAGGCCCCGAGAGCGGCCGTGACAAAGAAGGCCACTATCATGGCCAGAAAGAAGTAACTGCCATAAATACTTGGCAGGTAGTCAGCAAACAGATTTGAAATTATGTAGGTAACGTAAGCACCGAGAATCATAAATTCGCCGTGTGCCATATTGATCACACCCATCTGGCCGAAAATAATCGCCAGACCGAGTGCCATCAGAACAAAAACAGAAAACAGGATAAGTCCGGCAAAACCTTGCATAGCAAAGATGGAGGTAAGCTCGGATGCAGAATATTCGGCAAACATGATGTTTCTCCCCGGTGGATCAGAATTCGGTAGCGGCTGGTGGTTACCGGCGCGCTACCGGAAGGGTGGGCTGAGAAAACTCAGCCCGGGTCATGCGTGGGGTTTTACTGGTAACCCTCAGGGAATGGATCAGGCTCGATCAGTTCATCACTTTCATAAACCACTTTGTACTGACCGTCAGGCTCGGCGAGACCGATACGGGTTTTCGACCAGAGGTGGTGGTTTTTGTGAACACGGACGTAACCTTCTGGTGCTGTTGTCAGCTCGATACCAGGAGAGGCTTCACGGACTTTATCGATATCGAAAGAACCGGCTTTTTCGACCGCTGCTTTCCATAACCATGGGCCAAGGTAAGCTGCCTGAGTTACGTCACCGATCACGATGTCGTCACCCCAGCGTTCTTTAAATGCTTTTACGAACGCCTGGTTGTTTTCGTTAGGCAGAGACTGGAAGTACTTCATTGAAGCGTAGATACCTTCAATGTTCTCACCGCCAATACCGAGGATTTCATCCTCTGTGACTGAGATGGTCAGGAACAGTGGCTTCTCTTTGCCCATGTCGATACCGGCCGCTTTCAGCTGTTTATAGAAAGCAACGTTAGAACCGCCTACCACTGAGATGAATACAACGTCAGGCTTTTTCAGCTTGATTTTGTTGATCACTGAGTTGAACTGAGTGTGACCCAGTGGGTAGTACTCTTCGCCCACAACTTTAGAGCCGAGTACGTTTTCGATGTGCTTACGTGCAATTTTGTTTGAGGTACGTGGCCAGATGTAGTCAGAGCCGAGCAGGTAGAATTTCTTCGCGCCTTTTTCACGGGCTGCCCAGTCCAGACCTTCAAGAATCTGCTGAGTCGCTTCCTGACCTGTGTAGATCACGTTAGGAGACTGTTCCAGACCTTCGTAGAAAGTCGGGTAGTAGAGCATACCGTTATACTGCTCAAAGACTGGCAGAGCGGCTTTACGTGACGCTGAAGTCCAGCAACCGAAAACGGCCGCGACTTTATCCTGAACCAGGAGCTTCTTGGATTTCTCAGCGAAGGTTGGCCAGTCACTGGCGCCGTCTTCCTGAATGTATTCGATCTTACGACCCAGTACACCGCCCATGGCGTTGATCTGTTCAATGGCAAGCTTCTCAGCTTGTACTGAACCTGTTTCACTGATCGCCATGGTGCCAGTAACTGAGTGTAGAATACCGACTTTAACGGTATCGTCCGTTACTGCCAGCCCAGTGCTGTTCACTTCGTCCGCCAGCGCTGGAACACTTGTATGTGCAAGCATCAGAGCGGCAGGTATTGCGAGTAAATTTTTCAGAAAACCGCGCCGTGCAAGCGCTGTGTTTTCAAAGGTTGGTAGTCGCATAGTCAGGCCTCACTTAGGTAGTTTGTGGTTGCTGTGACCTTTTCAGATTGCCTGTAGCGACGGTTTTGGAACATTCGTTGAACGCTCCACCGGGGTACGTCATTTGACGCATACGAGTTGGCACGGGATATGAATAAGATAAGTCGCCAGGATGCGATAACAGATTTTATGAACGCGATAGCAGATTTATGAGCGCGACAGCAGACTTCCTGGAGACCGGATGGCAAACCCACAACTACTGACTACCCGCCGTAACTACAATCGCTGGGTTGCCAACCAGACCCTCGAAGACTTTGCACTTCGTTTTACGGGTAAGAACGCCCGCCGCTGGTCGTCGGCACGGGTATCCAACACCGCACTTGGCGCAATCTCGTTCCTGGCGCTGGAAGCCATCGGAGCAGCGATTACTCTGGTCTATGGCGTCCATGCGGCGCTTCTGGCGACCATGGTGGTGTCGGCCATTATCTTCCTGACGGCAATTCCCATCAGTTATTACGCGGCCCGCTATGGGGTCGATATTGATCTGCTCAGCCGGGGAGCCGGATTCGGCTATATCGGCTCGACGGTGACTTCGCTGATCTACGCATCTTTCACCTTTATCTTTATGGCGCTCGAAGCTGCCATCATGGCGTCGGCCATGGATATCCTCTTTTCGGTGCCCTTGTGGCTTGGCTACCTGATCAGTGCCTTGATCGTGATTCCGCTGGTAACTCACGGTATTACCCTGATTTCACGGTTTCAGCTATGGACTCAACCCCTCTGGTTTCTGCTTCAGCTGGCGCCGTTCGTGTTCATTCTTTGGCAGGAAACTCAGGCCATCAGCGACTGGATCAACTTTGAATCGCCGGTTGCACCGTCAGAGGGCAACGGCGTCAGTCTGATCTATTTTGGTGCCGCATCTGCCGTCATCTTTTCGTTGATTGCTCAAATCGGAGAGCAGGTCGACTTCCTGCGCTTTTTGCCGGAGCCGAAACCGGATCAGCGACTACGCTGGTGGACTGCATTGATTATCGGCGGGCCGGGATGGATTCTGATGGGCGCCATTAAAATCATGGCCGGATCATTTCTGGTTGTGCTGGCACTCAGTCACGGGCTGGGTTACGACGAGGCGGGTGACCCGACCCACATGTACGCTGTTGCGTTCAGCTACCTGACCGAATCACCACTGGCGGTGATGGCACTGACGGGGATTTTTGTAGTGCTCTGTCAGGTGAAGATTAATGTCACTAACGCCTACGCGGGTTCAATCGCCTGGTCGAATTTCTTTTCACGTCTTACCCACAGCCACCCGGGGCGTGTTGTCTGGCTCTTCTTCAACGTGATGATTGCCATTCTGGTGATGGCGCTTGGAGTGTACGAATCACTCGAGCATATCTTAGGCATCTATTCGAATGTCGCAGTCGCCTGGGTCGGCGCACTGGTTGCCGATCTTGTGATTAATAAACCGTTAGGCCTGAGCCCGAAGCATATTGAGTTCAAGCGTGCCTACCTTTATGACATTAACCCGGTGGGCTTTGGCGCTATGGTGCTCGCATCCTTGTGCGGCATTTTGTCATTTACCGGTATCTGGGGTGAGACGGCACAGGCGCTGTCTTCGTTTATTTCTTTATTTACTGCGTTCTTTCTGGCACCTGTTATCGCTCTGATCACCGGCGGTAAATACTATCTTGCGCGTGAGATTATTCCGCTGTCACCAGCCACTGAGCAGTTAACCTGCAGCGTCTGCGAGAACGAATTCGACCGCGAAGATATCGCCGTGTGCCCGGCTTACAACGGGCACATCTGCTCGTTATGCTGCACGCTGGAATCACGCTGCCACGACCAGTGCAAAGAAAACGCACGCTTCAGCGATCAGATTGCCGCGACGCTGACGACCCTACTTCCCGACCGCTTAGTACATCGTCTTAACCCTCGTATTCTGCAGTTTTCGGGTTTATTGACCATTATCGGTGGCATCGTTGGGCTCCTGTTCTGGTTGGTGTACATGCAGGCACCTTCTGATAACAGCATGCAGGCTTTGCTTGGCAGTAGTCTGTTGCAGGTTTACGTATTGTTGATGATTATCGTCGGTGTTCTGATCTGGTTATTTGTACTCGCTAACGAGAGTCGCGAGTTAGCGCTAGATGAAGCCACAAAACAGACGGATCTGTTATCGCAGGAAATTGCTGCGCATGAAGAGACAGACCGTGCTTTGCAGCAGGCGAAAGAATTAGCAGAGGCTGCTAACCTGGCAAAAAGTCGCTATCTCGGTGGTATCAGTCACGAGTTAAGAAGCCCACTGAATTCTGTGCTGGGTTACGCTCAGTTACTCGAAAAAAGTGACGGCCTCAGTGATAAACAGCAACGTCAGATAAGTCTGATCCGCAGTAGTGGCGAATATCTTGCTGACCTGATTGAAGGCTTGCTCGACCTGTCGCGCATCGAAGCCGGGCGGCTTGAGATTCGTCGTGATGAAGTCAACCTCAAGCGCTTATTGAATGATCTCGCCGAAATGTTCCGTCTGCAGTCGGTCGCCAAGGGCATTACGTTTACGTACGAGGCGCCGGCGTATTTACCGGATATGGTACGTACCGACGAAAAACATCTGCGCCAGATTCTCACTAACCTTTTATCGAATGCCGTGAAATATACGGAGACCGGCGGTGTTTCGCTGAGCGTAAAATACCGTAGCCAGGTTGCTGAATTTACGGTAAAAGACACCGGGCCGGGGATCAGCGCAGAAGAGCACAAAAAGATATTCCAACCGTTTGAACGTATTCGCAAACCTGGCCATCCGCAGCAGCCGGGCACCGGTCTTGGCCTGACGATCAGTCAATTACTTGCCGATATTATGGGCGGTGAAATCACACTGAAAAGCGCACCGGGTTCCGGCAGTACGTTCCGCTTAACCATGATGCTATCCAGCATTGAACGAAAAGTTCACCTTGCTGATAAACCCGCAGCGCCGGCACAGAAAATCATTGGTTATGAAGGCGATAAACGAGTCGTACTCACTGTGGATGATGAACCATCACATCGTGGGCTGATCAGTGAGACCTTATCGCCCCTCGGGTTTACCGTGCTCGAAGCCTCCGGTGCCGATGAATGCGAGGCTGTGCTTGGTGAGGCCAGAGTCGATCTTCTGCTACTGGATATTTCGATGCCGGGCCGCAACGGCTGGACCCTGTTGCAGAAGCTACGTAACGATGGATTTTCGGCGCCTGTGATTATGGTATCTGCTGATGCGGAAGACCGGATTTCTGCTGAAGGAAACGGGGCATTTTCTGAACCGGGCCGACGTTTGAATGATGACTATCTGATCAAACCGATGAAGGATCAGGTATTACTCGATAAAATTGCGCGACAGCTGGATCTCAGTTGGATTTATGAAGGCAGCCCTGAGGACGTCCCGGAGCAGGCAAGGGTCGCTCCTCTCACTGATGCGAGGCTACGCGAATTTATGTCATTTTCTCAGCTCGGCTATGTGGCTGGGCTGGAGACTTTGGTCGAGGCTTGCGAGCAGGAACAGCTGGACCCTGAATTCGTCAGAGAGCTGAAGCGTTGTATTACCTCATTCCGCTTTGCTGACGTCCACGCCATGTGCGCTGCGCGCCTGGATGCTCAATCTCCGAAGTCACAAGATAATACTGATGAGCACAGTATTGGGAGTAAAAAACCATGAGTCCTGAAGCAGGCTCGGCTAAACTTGGTGCTACAACTTCTGGCACTATTCTGATCGTCGACGATACACCGGAGTCTCTGGCCTTTATGAATGAGGCGTTGGCAGGGGCAGGGTATACCGTTTTAGTCGCTATGGATGGTGAGCAGGCATTGAATATCGCACGGTTGATGACGCCCGATCTGATTCTGATGGATGGAGTAATGCCTCGCATGGATGGCTTTGAAACCTGTCGTGCTCTCAAGGCATCGCCTGATAGCGAAGATGTCCCGGTCATTTTTCTCACCGGGCTGAGCGACAGCAGTGATGTCTTAAAAGGGCTTGAGGCTGGTGGCGTCGACTATCTGACCAAGCCTGTGAACCTCGATGAAATGTTAGCGCGTGTTCAGGTGCACCTGTCGACGGCGATGAAAACAAAGAGTGCTCGTCGTGCACTTGAAGAAATGGGGCAGCCCGCCTTTGCCTGTGACGTGAATGGCACTTTACTGTGGGCGACGCGCGTCGCAGAAGAGCTTCTGGAAAGCACAGGTGCAGACCTTGAAAGCTGGCAGCCTGTATTAAGCCAGGATCTGCCTACCTGGCTGACCCGCTCGCCGGAGCGCAACGCGACCTTGCGATTGACCTCTGAGCAGGCCGAAGTCAGTGTGCGCTATCTCGGGCGCCCGCTGCCCGGTGAATATCTGATGCGTTTCGTACTCAATGAAGAAGTGGCGGCACGGCAGGCGCTTAAGGCGGCGTTTGATCTGACGGATCGTGAAACTCAGGTACTGTTCTGGCTTAGCCGGGGTAAGACCAATCAGGAGATTGCCCAGATACTTGAGATGAGCCCCCGTACAGTGAATAAGCATCTCGAACCCGTATTCCGCAAGCTGGGTGTAGAAAACCGCACTGCAGCAGTCGCCACCGCATTAGCTATATCTGGACAACAATAAGTTGTCGAACTTGACCGCTATATAGCCTCTGGGTAGCTTGAGACGTTACTTACTCAGGCAGAGGCCATTGCTCTATGAAACTTTATGATAACCCGCACGCCCCGAACCCGCGTCGTGTACGTATGGTATTAGCTGAAAAAGGCATTACCTATGACCGTGAAGAACTAGATCTCGGCGCTGGTGACAACCTTAAAGTGGAGTTCTGTGCGAAGAACCCATTCGCTAAAGTGCCGGTTCTGGAGCTGGACGACGGCTTGTGCCTGTCAGAAACGCCGGCTATTTGTCGTTACCTTGATGAAGTTTCCGATGAAGGCAGCCTCTTTGGGACCACACCAAAAGAGCGTGCCATCATTCATATGTGGGAGCACCGGATGGAATCTATGGTTCTCTATCCTGCACTGTTTGCCTTCCAGCACATTACGGGCTTCTTTAAGGATCGTATGACGCCAGTCGAAGACTTCGGCAAAGAGAGCGCTAAAAACTTCATGAAGTCTTTGCCTGTTCTGGATGCTCAGCTTGCTAATAACGAGTGGATAGCAGGCAGCCAGTTTTCTATTGCCGACATCACTGCGATTTGTGCCATCGACTTTGCACGCATTGTTAAAGTCCGGGTCGGCGACGAGTACCCCAATATCCAGCGTTGGTACGCGGCAATGAAAGAGCGTCCGTCGTACGCGGCCTGAACGAACTTTTCCGCTCTTTTGGACACGGAAATAGAAGCAACTTTACGGATTAGTTATAAGGGGTAATTATGGCGAATTACGCAATTATCAGCGCCAGCCATCGTGATGGCGCACAAAGCCTGCGTCTGGCACAAGAACTGAACACGCGCTTCTTCGACGGCGGCGCTGACGTGATTGATCTCTTCAAAGCGGACCTTCCATTGTGGAATGGCGAGCGCGAAGCGAATGAGCAGGTCAAAGAAGTACAGAATAAAATTACGCAGGCTGACGGCCTGGTGTTTGTGGTTCCTGAGTGGCACGGCATGGCGCCTGCCGGATTAAAAAACCTGTTTCTCTGGTGCAGCCATCCGCAGTTTGCGCATAAACCTGCTTTGCTGGTTGCCGTGTCTGGGTCGGTCGGTGGCGCCTTTGTTGTCGCTGAGCTTCGCGGTAGCGGCTACAAAAACTCGCGTTTACTCTGGTTGCCAGAGCATCTGATTCTTCGAGATGCCTCCGAACTCTGGCAGGGTAAGGGCCGTGAATCAGATGAGTATCTTGAGAAGCGTGCCCACTATGCGGTTGAGCAACTCAAGACCTACACCGAAGCGCTTGCGCCTCAACGCGAAGCACTGACTGCGGGCCTGGAAGATTTTCCAAACGGCATGTCTTAAGCCGTTAGCCTTGTATTGAGTCCTCAGTGCTAGCTGGGGCTTTGGCTCACTTGATGCAGGTCAAGTGAGCGACACATTACTACCACTGTGCTGAAGCCGCTCTGGCTGATAAACACTTTCTCTTACTTCTCCCTGTTTTCCGTATCTTTTCTTCTGGGTATTACTTTATTTACCCGGACATTTTCCGGTTTTTATCCTTTTCCTTACATTTTCTTCGGTTGGTTTATTCTCATCTACTGGCTTCCTTCAGTGCTCTGTGATGAGCCATTTTCTCTGTGGATGGCAGAATCAAACCTTTTCATGTTTGTTTTCAACTGTAGGATTGTCTAACAATCTAACAATGAGAAGACAGAGCAATGTTCGGGCTGTTTAAATCTGCGAAACCACATACCTTAACCATCGAAGGCGTTGGAGAGTTCACGGTAAATCCGAAAGAGACCATTCTGACTGCTGCCCTGCGTCAGGGCGTTCGTTTTCCTTACAGCTGCAAAGTGGGTGGTTGCGCAACCTGTAAGTGCAAATTGCAGGACGGCCAGGTTAAAGAATTAACCTCAGCGGCCTTTATTCTCAGCTCTGAGGATATCGAACAGAAATACATTCTCGGCTGTCAGTCACAACTGAAGTCTGACGTGACGGTGTTTGTGGATGGCCTGTCTGATGGCACGTCTGTGGCAAATGTGCAGGAAGGAGAAATAACAGCGATTGAAAAGCTTACCGCCGACATGGTCTGCGTCACGGTGACTTTGCCTGAAGAAACCACCTATGTACCTGGCCAATACGCTCTGTTTTCAACACCTGCTGTGCCTTCAGGTTCTCGTAGCTATTCATTCGCGACGCCGCCTCAGGGGAACCATGTGCGTTTCTTTATCCGTGAAGTATCGGGTGGCGAAATGTCTGGCTGGGCGAATCACCATGCCGTTGTCGGCGATAAAGTGACTGTGGATGGCCCTTATGGTGATTTTTATCTGCGTCAGGACGCGGGTGAAAAACGCGGTGGTGAAATGCTGATGATTGCTGGTGGCAGTGGCATAGCGCCGGTACTGGCGATTCTCGAAGACGCCATGAACCACAAAATAGACCGTGACGTGACCTTCCTGTTTGGCGCGCGCACCGAGAAAGACCTGTGTGCGCTTGAAGAAATATCCCGTATTTCGCGCAACTGGTCCGGCCGCTTCCGCTTTATCCCGGTGCTGTCTGAAGAGCCTGAAGGCAGCAGTTGGGAAGGGCGTCGCGGTCTGGTCACGGATGTTATTCCTGAATTAACAGACATTACCCAAACCTACATGTGCGGCCCACCTCCTATGTTGGACGCTGCAGAAAGCTGCCTGAAGAAATTAGGCATGAGCGAAAACGGAATTTATTGCGACCGGTTTACCGACCGTTCGCATACCCAAAAAGCCGGATAAGACAGAATTTAAATCTAACATAAAAGAGCATAACGGAAGGAGAATCCTATGTTCCATTACCTCAAATACTTTCTTTTTCACGCCATTGGTCTGCTTGCCGCAGCGGCAATGTTCCTCGGCGCCGACTGGATTATTTATGGTCTGATCGCCATCTTCGGCGGCTATATCGTACTGGACGCTGTGTTGGGGGATGACACAACGACTCCTGACTTTAAACACCCGGGTATTTTGACTGCGCAGCTCTGGTTAGCATTGCCTCTCCTTTCGTTGATTGTCTTTGCCTATTTCTGGCAGGTGAGTGCCGGTGATCTGTTCGGTCTGGGAGAAATGCTCACCAGCCTGACCGGTTACGATGTTCTGGCAGCTAAAGCCGAGGGCACTTGGGTGTCAGATCTGTGCGCTCTGCTTATGACCGGCCTGATGATTGGTATGGTGGGCACCATTACCGGCCATGAACTGACGCATCGTACCTGGGACCCGACCTCAATGTTTATTGGTCGCTGGTTGCTGGCTTTCAGCTTCGATGTCGCCTTCGCCGTTGAACATGTTTACGGTCACCACCGTTACGTGAGTACGACTAAAGATCCTGCCACTGCACCGCGTGGCCGCAACGTCTATTTCCACGTACTGGCATCGACCATTAAGGGCAACATCAGCGCACTGAAACTCGAAGCTGAGCGTCTACGTAAAATGGGTCACAGCCCACTGTCGATCCGTAACTCGGTACTGCGTGGTTACGGCATGAGTGCCATCATTGTTGCACTGGCATTCCTGGCTGGTGGTGTAGAAACCATGCTGCTGTTTATCGGTGCGGGCTTGTTCGGTAAAGCGCTGCTGGAAATCGTAAACTACATGGAACACTACGGCATGGTGCGCAACCCAGAACTGCCAGTGCAGCCACGTCACTCATGGAACACCAACAAGCGCTTCTCTTCATGGACCATGTTCAACCTGACCCGTCACTCTCACCACCACGCACACGGTGAAGTGCCATACCAGGATCTGCGTCCCTACCCAGAAGCACCGACCATGATCAATGGCTACCTGACTACCATCGTCGTCGCCCTGATTCCACCGTTGTGGCACTACCTGATGACGCCAAAAGTGCTGGAGTGGGATGAGAAATACGCCAGCGACGAAGAGAAGGTACTGGCTGCAGAAGCGAACCGCATCAGTGGCATTAAAGCGCTGACAGAGCACGGCCAGGTATCAGCTCAGCAGGCGTAAGCTCAGCGGGTATTGTTAGAAGTAAAAAGTCGAAAGCCCCGGAAACGGGGCTTTTTTGTCTTTCTTATTTAATAATATTGCTTTTACTATTAAAGAAATAAAACTATCAAACTCCAACTTTTAAGGTTGGTAGTGTCAATGGTCCATATATCGATCTTGATGTTAATAGAGAGACTTGCTCTCGAATTGCACCGATTACCATCGAAGCACCGTTTACACGAGCTAGATTATCTCTCTTTTCTTCGTCGTCCATTGCGTTCATTTCAAATAATGCTCTGGCTTCAATATCCAAAATATAAGGACAAGGTTTCGCTTTATCGTCTTCGTTAAAAACTTGAAAGACAACTGCAATAACATATTGAAATCGATTATTTTCGAGTTTCTGAGCAGGAGTGACTTCAATGTGATGGCCAAATTGAACACCTGAGAAGTCAAACTCGGGTGCCCAGACACCATCTGGAAATTTTTCGTTATTCTCTGCCTCGAAATGAACACGAGCAAAAAACATTTGTTTCAACTGCAGTGGAGATGCCGTAAGCGTATTAGCTGGCATTTTGAAATTCCTCAGTGACAATCTCAAAGCGATCCGAATTCAATATTTGCTTCGAAGAAATATGCTCGCGAACAAAGTGTGTATTTTGACCGAGCTCAGGCCGCACATATGAACGTGAATTAAATCCAGCCGTGAGATGACTATGATGTTTTAGTATTACCTTGGCCTCCTTGGCTAAATACGCTGCAGCCATCGGAAATCTTTTACTGATCTTTAGGAGGTTATTCATTGGCTCTGATTGAATAACATCATCATTTTCATATTTTGAAAATGCAACAGGACCGCCGCCAAACATACGTGCAGCCTGTTCTTGGCTAAGGCCAAGAGAGTGGCGCATCGCTTTCACCTCTGCGCCTGTCATAAGGCCTTCCATCTGCTTCTTAAACGCTATCATGGCACGCTTGTTCTGACGTACTTGTGCCGCGGTTGCAGTTTCACTACCGCACTCATCGCATTCGGAATGTAGACTCTTGATATAACCACAACGGCCTGCATGTTCAACCTCGATCACTTCAGAACGAGTGTGAAGATGACCCTCATCACAGATAGGGCAAAGACTTAAGTCTGACATATTCATCTCCTTTCTTCGGAAAGATGACAAGAAGCGATCAATATGAGCTCCGGTTCAGAGTTCTCATCTTTTGGACGCTTCAGAGCAAATTTCACGTAGTATTCAAAGCACATTTCTTTGTGTGCGTACTGGACCCATTCTTTTCGATGTAAGCTATAAGCATCGCATGCAATGACTAGCTTAGGGGATTTACCTTTGCACCATTCAGATCCAATGAACCTCCCCACAGTGAGCGCTTCACGGATCAACTCGGGAACATCGTTCTCCAGATCCAGACTATAACGTTCAAGATCGTGGACGCACTTTTTCGTGAAAGGCTTCGGAACGACTTTTCGAGTTAAGGCATTCAGTACCTTATCTTTTGCATACAAAGGGCCGTCATCTATAGACCTAGGCTCCAGATTCATCGGAGGCTCACCTTCGTATGCACTAATGTTCTTCAGAGTATTTACCATTATGGTAAGTTCAATCCAGTTTTGCGCATAGTACTCTTTGCCATTTTTGTGTCAATAGTCCGTTTTTGTTAGATAGTCAGGTTCAATGTACCGGTTCGCCTATCCTAACAGGTCATCCAGGTAGTCACTGGCCATACCCGCCGAGGTTATTACCAATTCATCACGTGCTCGGGTACAGGCTACATAGAGAAGGTGTCTCTCTGTATCGTCGACCTCTTTCATAGCCTGCTCGTCCCCCATTACAGCATCAATGCGCTCTGACAGTGGTAATACATCATCGTCGCACGCCATCAGCAACACGCATTTGAACTCTAAACCTTTGGCGAGGTGCATGGTGCAGAGTGATACCTTGTCGGTTACCCATTCCATCGCCCTACTCATTGTGTTGAAGTCGGCGTTAGCTATCCTCAATGCCGCTTGTGCTCTGTGGAATTGACCAGGACTACGGACGATAAGGCCAATTTCTTCAGCAGCTATATTGGAATCTAACCACTCGCGTATTTTATCCCCCACAAACTGATTCTCTTCTGCCTCGTCGTCAAGGAGTTCAATCACTGGATCTGGGCCATTGAAGAGTGAGATAGTGCCGCTGCGATCATCAATGTTTCCATCGGTATCGCTGATTTCATTGTCCAGAAGCCTGTCTGCCTGCCTACGGATTTGATGCGATGTACGGTAGTTAATTTTGAGCGTGCTTGAACGGCCACGGAGGTCGATACCCAGTGCTTTCCATGAAAAGCCAGGCTGGAAGATTCGTTGCCCTAAGTCTCCTGCGAAGAACAGGCTGTCAGGGCGGTTCTGCCCTAATGCAGCGATCAGCTTGAGTTGAGGGATGGTTAAGTCCTGAGCTTCGTCGATCAGCACATGATCGAAGATGACTCGATTTTGCTGCAGTAGCTTCTCAGCCAAGCGAGTATACATAGTTGCTTCGGTGATCAACCCTTGGTGCTCGAGTGATTGCCACACTCTATGAAAGATTGACCAGAGGTGCTGGCGTTTAGATTCACTCAGGCGACTCTTGCGGCCGGTTCGTTTAGTATCGCGGTAGGTCTCCCAGCTCTTCAACTGAAGGGCATCAATTAGGTAAGACCACTCATCCATCAGAAAGCGTTGAGAATATTCCGTCTCTTCAGCGAGTGCAGCCTCAGCGAGTAGCTGGTTAAGTTGATCCTCAGTTACCAGTTGAAAATGACCAAGGTTTGCCTTGTAAAGCCGTGCTGCTATCTCCCGGACTGAATAGACCTCAAGCCTCTCGCCGAGACTGAGTTGGCGTTTCTCGGAAATAAGTCTTTTGCAGCGTTCTCTCAATACATTCGCTAAAAGGCTCGAATAGGTCGCGAGCAGAACACGTTTGTCGTCATTCTGGCTCACCAGATGCATAGCGCGATGCAGCGCCACAATGGTTTTACCAGTGCCAGCTGATCCTGTAACTCGCGCAGGTCCTTTAAATTCACGCTCGACCAGTTCTTGCTGACTTGGGTGCAGGAATAATGTCCATTTATCCCAAGGGTAATCCAGTGCACGCTCCAGAGCCTCGATATCCTCCAGAATACGGAAGCGGCGCATCGCGTCTGGGTGGTTGAAAGGGTTGCTATTCGCTGGTGCCTGCTTGGCAGGTTTGGGGGTTTTACCTTCGTGGATTTCCAGA
>NZ_DDKU01000047.1:41399-43029 GCF_002339775.1 Thalassolituus sp. UBA2590 | reverse complement strand
CCGTTTTATCGGGGCAAGATCACTTGTCCGCTGCAATGCTTTGTTAGCCTTTTTGTGCTTCCGGTTTATAAGGTATAATCGGAAATTGCTCAATATAGTTAACAATTTCCCAACAACCACATAAAAAAGCCAGCTGTAATGTTTTGCTTCAAATACTTTTTCAAATTCGTGCCCGTAATTTTTCTTTCTTAACTCATCTGCATCGATGACTTCCACATCAACACACTTAAGATTTCCATTTATTGCTTGGTCTGTTAAAAAATCCTCAAGTTTTTCACGCGAAGAAAGTGACTCTTCAGAAAGTCTGAAATTTTCGAAACGAGGGCGTTTGTAGTCATTTGGGTATACGGGTACTGTCTTCTTATAACCATCTTCAGTCAGCAACCTCACCAGATACTTAACATCTGAACCATAATATCCTGCACTTTCTTTAGGGCGCATTGGCAAGACAGAAGCTGTCATGTGGTTATCAAAAAAGTCAAAAATTGGATCCCATCTTTTTATCCATTCTTTCACTACATACTTTCCGTGCGAGGTAGATAAAACAAGATTCTTTTTTACTTTTCCTGACCCAAGAAGCTCATTAAGCTTGATGCGATTCATATTCAAAGAGTAGAAATCTACTGGGCCATAATGGCTCGAATACGACTCATAGGGTTTCAAAATTTTAGGGTCGTGTTCAAAATCATCAAGCTCAATGTAATAGTTAGGGCCAATCCTCAAGAACACCTTAAATATGATTACTGATCTGTCTTTGAAATTTTCTAGGGTGACGCTGTCAACATATCTATCTTCGGCGTAAGCGCTTGAGATAATAGTAAACTGACCCTTTATGTGCATTCCCGACTTTCGCCAGTAATTCCTTACCACAAAATATAACGCAATAAGCGGAACAGCTAAGCCTACAAACGGAAGAAAATCTTGAAAATTCAATTCATGCTCCCATGAGGCTAACAGGTTATTAGTGTGCGTGCGCGTTTATCCTGGAACACTCTTTCGAGGTTTCTGGGATAACTCATTGACAGCATTGAAGAATCTTCCATAACTTAAACCTCCCTTCCAGGAAAACGCGCACGCCTGTTATTTCGATAGTCCTGCGCACATAAACTTGTAAACCAAGCTTGTAAGTTTCTGATTCGTATGACGTTTACCGTACTACCCTGCGGCAAAACGCGCAAGCTCGAGTGTAAAGCGTGCCAGATTTCCGCGAATCTCGGAAATATACTATTGTTATACACAGTACATCTTTACATTCATGAGATACAAAAACGCCGGGCATTGCCCGGCGTTTTATTCGTTAATCTAGTACTTTTTTATTAGATTACGATTTCGACCAGGTCGTCCCTTCCGGTCCGTCTTTCAGCACAATGCCTTTAGCAACCAGCTCATCACGTACAGCGTCTGCTGTCGCAAAGTCTTTGGCTTTTTTGGCTTCTGCACGCTTCTGGATCATTTCTTCGATCCATTCCGCTTCATCACCAGCACCCGACTGTAGGAAGCTTTGCGGATCAGACTGCAAGCAGCCCAAGACACCGCCCAGATAACGAAGCTGGCCCGCCAGTGCGGCCTGCTCTTCGCCTGATGCTTTGTTCAGGTCGCGCACCAGATCAAACAGCACGGCGATAGCAAC
>NZ_DDKU01000047.1:18035-41074 GCF_002339775.1 Thalassolituus sp. UBA2590 | reverse complement strand
AGTATTGAAGTCGTCATCCATCGCTGCGTGGAAACGAGCGCTGTAGTCGTTATCAATATCGCTGACAGAACCCACTTCAACACTCAGCAGTGCATTGTAGAAACGTTCGAGTTTGGTCTGCGCTTCTTTCAGGCTATCTTCTGAGTAGTTAATTGGGCTGCGGTACTGGCTCGACAGCAGCAGGAAGCGAACAACTTCGGCCGGGTATTTGTCGAGGATTTCACGAATGGTGAAGAAGTTGCCCAGTGATTTAGACATCTTCTCGCCGTCGACGCGCACTGCCCCTGCGTGCATCCAGGTGTTAACGTATTTCTTGCCGGTTGCCGCTTCTGACTGAGCGATTTCATTCTCGTGGTGCGGGAATTTAAGATCCGGGCCACCGCCGTGGATGTCGAAGGTGTCGCCTAAGCAGCAGGTCGACATCGCAGAACATTCGATGTGCCAGCCCGGGCGACCAATACCCCACGGGGAATCCCAGTGTGGCTCTTCTGGCTTAGCCGACTTCCAGAGTACGAAGTCGAGCGGGTCTTCTTTAACGTCGCCCACTTCTACACGGGCGCCGGCTTCAAGCTCATCAAGAACCTTACCCGACAGCTTGCCGTAACCTTCAAACTTACGAACACGGTAATACACGTCACCATTATCAGCAGCGTAGGCAAAACCCTTTTCGATCAGAGTTTCAACCAGCTTAATGATGTCACCGATGTGTGCGGTGGCTTTTGGCTCTGCGTCTGGCTTTTCGATACCGAGCAACTCTGAGTCTTTGTGCATTTCTGCGATAAAGCGCTCAGTCAGTGCGTCAAAGGCTTCGCCATTTTCGTTAGCACGCTGAATGATTTTGTCGTCGATGTCGGTGATGTTACGGATGTAATTCACATCGAAACCGCGATGGCGCAGATAACGCGCAATAACATCAAACGCGACCATGACACGGGCATGCCCCAGATGACAGAAATCGTAGACCGTCATGCCACACACGTACATGCCGACCTTACCGGGTACGAGGGGTTTGAATTCTTCTTTCTGTCGGGTCAGGGTGTTAAAAATCTTCAGTGTCATGTTTTTTCCGATAGCTAAATTTGAGGCTTTAGTTGCCGGTTAATTTTGGGCGTTTACGACGCCGAAAATACAAGGCGAAGGGCGCATCAAAAAACGGAGTTTACTAGAGTAAATGAGTATTTTTGAGGCGCACTTCAACGCTGTAGTTTCAAGGCAGTTAGCCCAAAAGGGCTTTGTCTTCACGCAAGCCAATAGTCAAATTAAAGATTGGACGATCTGCCGTATGATCAAAACGATCAGCAACGTAGTAGCCTTCTCGCTCAAACTGGAAGTTTGCCTCAGCATCCACTTCGGCCAGTGCCGGTTCGATCAGTGCGGTAACTACACTCAATGAATCTTTATTCACGTGATCCATAAAGTCGCCCTCGCCTTTGTCTGGCGTCGCGCTGGTGAAGAGTCGCTCATACAGACGCAGTTCGGCTTCTTTGTGATCGGTGGCCGACACCCAATGAACAACACCCTTCGGATTTACGCCGTCTTCCGGGTTTTCGCCAAGGGTATTTTCAATAAGCTTCGCCTTCACGAGCGTGACATTGCCTTCGGCGTCTTTCTCGTAATCGGTTGCTTCTATTACATAAGAGAAACGCAGACGGATGCGTTTGCCCGGACAGAACTTCTTCTTGAACTTTTTGCTGTACTCTTCTTTGAAGTCGTCCTGATCAATAAAGATTTCACGCGTAAATGGCATCTCACGCTCGCCCAGATCCAGCTCTGGGTGGAATGGCGCTTTGAGCATTTCTTTGTGATCTTCAGGCAGATTTTCAATCACCACTTTCAATGGTTTGAGTACGGCCATGGCGCGAGGTGCATTCTGGTTCAGGTCGCTACGCAACGCGTGCTCCAGCATGGCTACATCTACCATGCCATCACTGCGGGTTACGCCAATCATGTCGCAGAAGGTACGAATTGAGTTTGGGGTAAAACCACGACGGCGCATACCGGAAATAGTCGGCATACGCGGGTCATCCCAGCCAGCGACCACGCCTTCATCAACCAGGAACTTGAGCTTACGTTTAGACGTTACTGTGTAGTCGAGGTTCAGGCGGCCAAACTCGTACTGCTTTGGCTGCGCAGGTACCGGCAGGTTTTCGATGAACCACTCGTACAATGGGCGGTGATCTTCGAATTCCAGCGTGCACACAGAGTGAGTGATGCCCTCAATCGCATCCGACTGCCCATGAGTAAAGTCATAGGTCGGATAGATGCACCACGTATCACCAGTCTGGTGATGGGTGATCTTACGAATGCGGTAGATGATCGGGTCGCGCATATTCATGTTCGGCGACGCCATGTCGATCTTAGCGCGCAGAACTTTCGCACCCGTATCGAACTCACCCCCTTTCATACGAGCAAACAGGTCGAGATTCTCTTCGACAGTACGTTCGCGATATGGGCTGTTCTTACCCGGCTCGGTCAGGGTGCCGCGATATTCGCGCGCCTCTTCGGCGTTCAGGTCACAGACATAGGCTTTGTCGGCCTTGATCAGTTCAACCGCCCAGTCGTGCAGCTGATCAAAGTAATCAGACGCGTAGTGAATGTCGCCCTTCCACTGATAGCCCAGCCAGGTGATGTCGTCTTTGATCGCATCAATGAATTCCTGGCTTTCTTTCTCTGGGTTGGTGTCATCGAAACGCAGGTTACATGCGCCATCAAACTGTTCGGCAACACCGAAGTTAAGACAGATGGATTTCGCATGGCCGACATGGAGGTAACCATTTGGCTCTGGCGGGAATCGGGTCTGTACCGATTGTACGCGCCCGGCATCAAGGTCTTCCTGAATGATTTTGGCGATGAAATTATTACTGGTGTTCGATGTCGTATCAGTCATATTGGTCCGTATCTGTACAGAAACGATAGCCGCCCCATGTCGGGCCGTGGAAAAAGGCGGTATTATACGCGCCGAAAGCCCGTAAGGGATACCCGAACACACTATTTGAGCTGAGAGAAATCATGATCCTGCTGAAAACCAACTTTGGTGACATCAAAGTCGAACTGAACCACGAAAAAGCTCCTAAAACTGCCGCGAACTTCGAGCAGTACGTTAAAGATGGCTTCTACGACGGCGTTATCTTCCACCGCGTCATCGACGGTTTCATGATTCAGGGCGGCGGCATGGAGCCTGGCATGAAAGAGAAGGCGACTCGCGAGCCTATCGAAAACGAAGCTGACAACGGCCTCAAGAACGAAGTTGGCACCCTGGCGATGGCCCGCACCATGGACCCACACTCTGCCAGCGCGCAGTTCTTTATCAACGTTGCTGATAACGCCTTCCTTAACCACACCAGCAAAGACATGCAGGGTTGGGGCTACGCAGTATTCGGCAAAGTAACTGAAGGCATGGATGTGGTTAACCGCATCAAAGGCGTGCGTACCACGATGGCTATGGGCCACCAGGACGTACCTGCGGAAGACGTAATCATCGAGAAAGCTGAAGTCATCGCTGACTGATCCGGTTTCTATGACGCATTACTTTATTTCTGACCTGCACCTGCAGGGCAACCGACCAGCCATGTCCGAAGGCTTCTTCGGACTGCTGGACCGGCTCAAAGACGCAGAGACACTGTATATTCTCGGCGACTTCTTCGAAGTCTGGATCGGTGACGATTACACCGACGCTCTGGTTGAACGCATTCAAACCTCACTGAAAGCTCTCGCGGATCAAGGCGTAAAGATTTTCTTTATGCACGGTAATCGCGACTTTCTGATGGGCGATGTATTCGCCAATGCCTGCGGCGCGGAGATGCTCGCTGAAGGTACGGTTATTACCGTTGGCGATCAGCAAGCGCTGCTGATGCACGGTGATAGCTTGTGTACCCGTGACGTTGCTTACATGAACATGCGACAGCTGTTCCGCAACCCTGAGTGGCAGGCCGATCTGTTGAGCAAGTCGATCGAAGAACGACTGGCCATTGGTCAACAGGTCAGGTCAGAAAGCAAAGCTGGCCAGCAGATGAAAGCGGACGACATTATGGACGTCACCCCCGAAGAGGTCGACAAGGTGATGGATGATGCGAAAGTAAACCTGCTGATCCACGGTCACACTCACCGCCCCGCAACTCATGACTGGGAATGTAACGGCCAGAAGCGTCAGCGCATCGTACTCGGTGACTGGGGCGACGATCACGGCTGGCTTGTCCGCTGGGATGAGGGTTCAAGCCCTGTCTTAGAAAAGTTCGGGTTTTAACCCGGACTTTTATGAGTTCGCCTCCTCACTGGCTTCGCACACTAGGGCTCACCGCCTTTGCAATGCTTGCCTTTGCCGGTAATTCTGTCCTCTGTCGACTGGCACTCAAAGACGAGACTATCGACCCGGCCGGATACACCCTGGTGCGGCTTATTGCTGGCGCCGTTTTCCTTGCCCTGCTCTCGTTAATCCTGTTGAAGCCCAGTCGACCGAACCAGATTCTGAATTACGGCAACTGGCCCGCCGCAACGGCTCTGTTTATTTACGCAGCGACCCTGTCATTCGGTTACATCAGCATTGATACCGGCGCAGGTGCACTTATTCTGTTTGGTTTTGTGCAGCTTTCCATGATTCTGATTGGCGTTTTTCGTGGGCATCGACTTGCGCTCACAGAATGGGCCGGCACTCTTCTGGCCTTTGGCGGCTTAAGTTATATGCTGCTGCCGGGATCAGAAGCACCTGAGCTTGCCGGCTTCGTTCTTATGGCCATATCGGGGGCTGCCTGGGGCGTGTATACCCTGATCGGGCGAGGCTCTGCGACGCCTCTGGCCGACACCAGTGGAAACTTTTTACGATCGTGCATACCTGCGCTGATTCTACTTTTTTACTCTTTCGGCGACGTTTACCTAACGGAAAGAGGCCTGCTGCTCGCCATCGCATCAGGCGCACTTGCATCGGGTGCAGGCTATGCAGTGTGGTATGCCGTCATCAGCCACCTTCGGGTATCTCAAGCGGCGGTCGTCCAGCTCTCAGTGCCAGTCATTGCCGCCGTTGGTGGATTGCTATTCGCGGCAGAGCCCATCACCAGTCGATTCGTCATTGCCTCTCTGCTGGTGCTCGGCGGTATTGCCATCGTCACATTTACCAAGAAGCCTGCCCGCCAATAAACTGAGTTTGAATGCCCCGTTTCCAGTAACCAGAGGCTTTGATGTAGTTCCTTGACTAGTGCAGATCGTCCGCGATGTGGGCCGCACCTTGATATTCTGAATAAACTGAGCCGAAACCTCAGTCAGTAAAGAGTTGCGGCTCAGGTTCGAGGTGGACACCAAAGCGTGATTCGACTTCTGTCTGCACCAGGCTTTGCAAGCGGGCGACATCCTGTAGCTCAGCCTCCCCCGGAGCGGTCAGCACGAGCGCTTGTTTTTCATACATGGCAACGGGCCCGTACGCTTTGCCTTTAAAGCCACACTGCTCAATTAACCAGCCTGCCGCCAACTTAGCACTCTGGGGAGAACTATGAACCGGATAAACAGGCAGTGTTGGGTGCAGGTTTTTGAGGTCTTCGGCGGTCTCAGTACTGACAATCGGGTTTTTAAAAAAGGAGCCAGCATTAGGAATCAGTCTAGGATCTGGCAGTTTTGCCGACCGGACGCCGACCACAAAATCGATCAAATCCCGAGCAGACAAGGCATTTGGTTCAAGTGAATTAAGCGGCGCATATTCAAGATTGGGCGCAAAGAACTTATTCAATCGGAACCTGACACTACAAATAACAAAATTATTTTTCAGGCGATGTTTAAAAACAGAATCCCGATAGGAAAAATCGCAATCTGCTTTTTCAATTGTCAGCATGCGCTGTTCTGCAATACTGAACCCAGTCACAGAGACAAGAAGGTCTGACACCTCAACACCATAAGCACCGATGTTCTGCACGGGCGAGGCGCCGACCGAACCTGGAATCAGTGCAAGATTCTCAAGACCATGGCCATACTGAATGCTTTCAACCACCCAGTCGTGCCAGCACTTCCCGGCCGCCACATCTATAACGACTGAGTTTTCATCTTCAGAAACGACCGATACCGTTTCATCTTTTGACTGAATAACGAGCCCCGGAACAAACTCAGGCATAAGGACATTGCTTCCCCCGCCGAGGACGCGGATCGCAAGGCTTTTCTGCTCTGCCCAGTGAACAAGCTCCGCAAGTTCATCACTTGAGGTAAATGTTGCGAAGTACTCCGCACACGAAGCCAGCCTGAGCGTATTTTTATCGTGGAGTGAATAGTGTTCAGAAATGACCGGCATCTGAGACATCAGGCATCCATCTTCTGCCGGATGTCGGCCAACAAGCCGTCACAGGCGTCTTCAACCAGATCAAGAACATGACGAAATCCTGCCTCACCACCGTAATAGGGATCAGGCACTTCATGTTCGTCAAAGCTGCGTCCAAATGCACGCAGAAACAGTTTGGGCTCAGTGCCCTGACTTCCATTACTGGCATAGAGTGCTTTCAGATCGTCGAGGTTTGATCGATCCATTGCCAGAACATAATCGAAAGTTTCAAAATCTTCTGCAGAAACCTGGCGTGCACGCTGGTCTGAAATATCAACGCCCCGCGCGAGTGCCGCCTGCTGAGAGCGCGGGTCTGGCGTTTTACCGATATGCCACCCTGCTGTTCCCGCAGAGTCGACAAAGACCTGATCATTCAGACCCTCACTCTCCAGCAGCCCCAGCATGACGCCGTGCGCCGTTGGAGAGCGACAGATATTGCCGAGGCAAACAAACAGTACCCGGATCATTCGGCTGGTTTCACCGCTTTGGCTTTCTCTAGCTTTTCTTCTTCGCTCATCTTACGAGCTTCGCCTTCCAGCATGACCGGCACGCCATCCTGAATCGGATACGCTAAACCATCGAACGTACACAGAAGCTCCTGAGCTTCACGGTCGTACTTCAATTTGCCTTTACACTCAGGGCATACCAGCATGCTCAGTAATTTTTTATCCATGACGGATTGCTCCCAATCTTTTCAATAACTGCGAAATGTTTTCTTCGGCGGCTTCCGACGGTACGGCGCTCACCCGAAGAAATCCAGAATTTGGTAGTTCAAAGTGACGACATTTTACCCAGTCTTTCTCTGTCATGACGACGGGTAAATCATCATTAAATACGAGGTCGTCTTTTACAAACGCGTGATGATCTGAAAATGCATGCTCTACAACATCAGCGCCCAACTGCCGGAGCGTGGTAAAAAAGCGTGCTGGATTTCCGATGCCAGCAACAGCGTGAACACGCCTGCCCTTCAGGCTCTCAGGCGATAGCTCAACCGAATCGACGAAATAGCCTGTCGGCTGCACCGTGAAATCAACGCCATTTACCAGGTGCAGATCACACGTATCGATACGGGATATGGGCTCACGCAGAGGCCCAACCGGCAACTGCCAGCCATTACCAAATCCGCGCGTCGCATCACTGACAACAATTTCGGCGTCTCTGGCCATCGCATAATGCTGCAGGCCATCGTCTGACAGAATCAGATCTACTTTATCTTTTAACGCCTTTACCGCACGGGCTCGCTGAGGGTCAACAACCACCGGGAGCCCCAGCCCTGCGAGCAAAGCAGGCTCATCACCCGACTGCGCAACCGGTGTATCTGTATCAACCACCAGAGGGTATTGCTCTGCGCGACCACCGTACCCTCGAGACACGACACCGACACGAATCCCCTGCTTTGCGGCGAGCCCGGCGAGCAAGGTGATCAACGGCGTTTTTCCGGTTCCGCCGATGGCAATATTGCCAACAACGAGTACCGGCGTGTCTGCCGGACTGGCAGGGAAAATCTGATATTTAACACGCCGAAGCGCACTTACCAGAACAAACAGACACCAGAGCGGCAGCAACCAAAGATTTCCCAGCGCACGGCCGTACCAGTTTTTCTCTATACGGGCCGCCAACCCCACGATCACTCTTCCTCTGCAAATTGCAGCTGATGAAGCTGAGCGTATGCGCCCTGCTGATTAAGAAGTTCCTGATGCGGGCCAGATTCAACAACCTGTCCATCATCAATCACAACGATCGTGTCGACGTTTTCAATGGTGCTCAGACGATGAGCGATAACCAATGTGGTACGGCCCTTCATGACTTCTTCCATCGCCGCCTGGATGTGTCGCTCAGACTCTGTATCCAGGGCCGAGGTGGCTTCATCCAGAATAAGAATTGGGGCATTTTTAAGAATGGCCCGTGCAATCGCCAGACGCTGACGCTGACCGCCCGAAAGCATGACGCCATTTTCGCCCACCTGAGTGTCATACCCTTCAGGGAGTTTCTCAATAAATTCGTGCGCATGTGCGGCTTTCGCTGCTTCAATAACGGCTTCGTCGCTTGCATCGGCAAGACTGCCGTAAGCAATATTTTCGCGAATGCTGCAATTAAACAGGGTCACACTCTGTGACACGATCGCGATCTGTTCTCTCAATGAGTTAAGCGTCAGCTCATTGATTGGGTGGCCATCAATGCTGATGCTGCCCGACGTTAATTCGTAAAAGCGCGGTAGCAGATTGACCAGGGTCGTTTTACCGCTGCCAGAGCGACCGACAAACGCGACCGAAGTACCGGCTTTGATATTCAGGTTGATGCCTTTGATAGCATCCGTCTCTGCTTGAGCATAACGGAAACGAGCCTCTTTAAACTCGACCGCGCCCGTGCTTTTTCCTAATTCTTTTGTGCCGGTATCCTTCTCAGTTTCAGTATCCAGCACACTAAATACAGACTCAGCAGCGGTAACGCCTTTCTGAATAACCGAGTTGACGTCAGTGAGCGCACGAAGAGGTTTGGCGATCAGAGACGCAGCAGTAATAAACTGGAGAAATTCACCTGCGTCCATGGTGCCACTGGCCACACGCTGAAACATCAGATAAATCATCACCCCCAGGCCGGTAGCAATAACCTGCTGAGACAAAGGGACGTTGATCGCATTCGTTAACGCGAATTTCATCACCTGCTTGCGGTTTTCATTGCTTGCTTTCAGAAACCGCTGTTCCTCAACCGAGGTGGCATTATAGGTACGAACCTCACGGTAACCGCTGATCGATTCGTTGGTAACCTGAGTTACCTGGCCCATGGATTTCTGGATGCGACGACTGTAACGGCGGAAAAATTTACTTGCTAAAGAAACGAGACCACCAATCACTGGAATAACGACAAGAAAGATCGCCGTCAGAGTGTAGTCCAGCCAGATCAGATACCCCATCAGAAGAGTCACGGTAAGACCTTCCTGAACCACCGTCGTCAACGCTTTGGTGCTGGCGCCGTTGACCTGCTCAACATCAAAAATAACCCGTGATATTACGCGCCCACTGGATTCATTATCATAATATTGGCTGGGCAGACGCAGCATACGATTGAACAGCTGGGTACGCAGTGCATGCACAATTTCACGCCCAACCAAGGCCGTAAAATACTTACCAAGAAAGGTACCGATACCACGAAAGAGGTAAACAGCAAAGAGCGCAGATACCAGAAGGAAAATATTCTCCTGCGTTGGCTCATTCAGGGTTTCTTCAACAACACCCATTAAATGAGCAAGCGCCGGAGCAGAAGCCGCAAACATCGCAAAACCGATGATACTCAGCAAAAAGTACCATTTCTGCGGCCCCAGGTAGGTCAGCAGGCGCTTATAAATAGCGCCTGCAGTTGCTTCAGTAGCCATAGTTTCAGTCACCACCGGCAGATTTGCGTGTCGTAATGCTGAGGTTGATCAACCCCAACTGACCTGCCGCATCCATGGCGCGCACAACAGATTCATGGGACGTTCTGGCATCCGCTGAAATAACCACGGGAGCGATTTCACGTCCGTCTAAGATTTTTTCAATGGCACGCTTAAGAGTTTCTACCTTGGTATTCACCAGAGGTTGGCCATCAATACTGTACTCTCCGCTCTCTGAAATCAGGATCTCAATCGCTTTCGGCGGTTGGCCTGTCTCTTCCGAGCTGGACTCCGGCAAGCTGATGCTGAGATGATTTTCTTTCGTGAATGTCGTCGACACCATAAAGAAAATCAGCAACAGGAATACGATATCAATCAGAGGCGTCAGATTAACTGTTACCTCTTCTTTCGACTGACGACGAAAATTCACCCAGCGTTCTCCGGAGCGTCTGCTACTTCACGCTCACCGTGAAGTACATCAACGAGTTTCAGCGCTTCCTGCTCCATGTAAACGACAATTTCGTCGACACGGCGTTGCAGTATGCGATGACAAATAAGCGCCGGAATCGCAACAACCAGACCTGCTGCCGTGGTGATCAGAGCTTCCGAAATACCACCTGCCAGCAAATTAGCCTGACCAGTACCCTGAGCCATAATTTCAGCAAAGACCTTAATCATACCGATCACTGTACCGAGCAGGCCCATCAGCGGTGCGACGGCTGCGACAGTACCAAGAGCATTAAGATAGCGCTCCATTTCATGGATCTCGTGCGAAGCCACCTCTTCAATGCTCTCTTTCATGATCTGGCGACCATGTCGGGAGTTGATCAAACCGGCTGCTAAGACGTTACCTAACGGACTGGAATCTTTCAGAGACCGGATTTTCGCCGAGTCTAACTGTTTATTTTTCATCCAACCCCAAACCTGCGACAGCAGATTAGGCGGCGCAATTTTACCCGGACGTAGCGTCCAGAAACGTTCTACGGTAATCGCGAGTGCCAATACAGAGGCGATGATAATTGGCACCATCATCCAACCACCACTCTGGATGATCTCAAGCATGTCCAGCGTCTCCTGCCAGTTTTTGTTTGCGCGCTACTCTAGCACATGGCCGTGAAGTGAAAAATCCCTTTCCGCGTCTGGCGGCGCGTGCCATCGCGGCATCCACTGGGCGCGCATGAGTTTTATCTGTCCTTCTGGTGTTATTTCGATCAACCCAGACGTTGCGGTATTCACGTAAGGCAGCCCTTCCGAGGCTATTCGACCCGTCACATCAGGATGAGGATGGTTGAAGCGATTGCGATAACCTGCACTAAAAACAACCACCTGAGGCTCAACGGCTTTCAGCCACATCGAGCTGGTGCTGCTGTTACTTCCGTGATGACCCGCGATCAGGATATCGGACTTAAGCCGCTCAGCGTCGTCCGCAATTAAAGCCCGCTCAACCTTCGAGTCAGCATCGCCAGGGATCAGGATGCGATACCCTGACCAGTGCAAACGGACCACGCAGCTCTGGTTATTATCGCCATCCCTCACGCGCTCAGGAACCGGAACAAACTCGATGCGCATTTTTGCGTCAAGGGCGACTTGTGCTTCGTTATTCATTGAGCTCAACGCATGGCAGTTGATCTGATGCTTTAAACCATGAAGCTGCTGCCCGACATAGAATCGCCCAACTGAAACAGCTTCCAGAATATCCCGAGTGCCCCCGGAGTGGTCATTATCCGAGTGAGAAACAATAAGAACGTCCAGATGATCGATTCCTTTCTGACGCATCAAAGGAAGAACAGCGGCGCTCGCTACCGAAAAGGAATCAGAATACGCAGGGCCTGTATCGATCAGTACCGACGTTACACCATCGCTGGCGAGTATCGCCTGCCCCTGCCCGCTATCTACAACCCATACGCCAGAAGCCTGAGAACCGATGCCACCGGGGGTAAAGAACATCAGTCCGTATATTGCAGATACACAGGCAGGAAGCGCCCACGATCGACCCGCCCAGATCCACGCTAAGACAGCGACTGCAAGTACCCCCAATGTTGAATTGCCATGCAAGTTCACTGACGGCAATTCAGGCAGACCATCGAGCAAGCCCCAGAAGAAGCTAACAGAAAAAGACAGAGCCGGATCAGCCCATGAACTCAATTGCGAGGCACTCAATAGTGATAGCGGGAGGATTATCAAAGTCACCAGCGGTATAGCGAAAAAGTTCGCAATCAGGTGGCCCAGCGTCACCTCCTGACCGAAATAGAGCATAACCGGCAACATAGCGAACAGAATCAGAAGCTGAGGAGTTAGCAGTGCAGAAACACGCGTCGAACGTCGCCCTTCAAAGAAGAACACCAACGCTGCAACCGCACAAAATGAATACCAGAATCCCGCCTGGGTCCAGCTGAGGGGGTTAATGATCATGATAACCAGCGCCGCCATAAGCAACAAAGACGCGCGTCGTACTCGCATTGGTAGCTTCCAGATGGCCAGGGCAACGGCAAACATAAACCACGCTCTGATTAAGGAAATCCCCGAGCCCGCCAGCAGCACGTACGCGGCTGTCACCACAAGTGCGCAGGCGACAGGCAAAGCACGAAGCCCTACAACCGATCGATTCACCGGGAGTAGTTCAAAGAGTAGTGCCAACAACCGAGCGACTAAGGCCCCAAGAACCAACGCCATCACTCCGATCATGCTGACGTGCAGACCACTGACGACCAGCAGATGCAGCGTGCCGCTGTCCCTCACCCTCCGCCATTGTTCAGCTGAAAAAGCAGCCTTATCTCCGAACACCAACCCCTTAACCCAGGCAGATGATTCCGGCGTCAAGCCAGCCAACGCAACCTGCTTTATCTTATCCGCCAGACCAGAGCCGAGCAGGACGCCGGGCGCTACACTCTCTACCTGCTCGCCGCGAGTCAGGTAGCCAGTCGCATCGATCTTCTGGAACATCATACTGGCGACATAGTCGTAGCTGAGACCATTGGCATAGCTGCGTGGCGGCTTAAGTCGGGCGGTGCCCTTCAGGCAGGCTCCTGTCATCAGCCAATCCGGCGCATCAAACCAACTTACCCGCACAGAACGGAGGCCATGTATTGAGAGCGAATTGGCGTGTAGTTCGAGAAGAAACCTGGCCCGGGATCTTGAAGTTGAGAGGTTCTGTCGATCAACCTCGCCGACAATGCAGCCTGTGACAGAAACATCCTGACTGTATAAAACATCAGGCAAGCGGTGCCCAAGCTGAGCATCGGTAAATCCACTCCCCCATAGCAGTGACAAAGCGAGAGCGCCGGACGTAAGAATAACTTTCAGGCCAGAATTGCGAGCCCTGACAATGACAACCATTGCCACAGAGCAACTCACAATGGCAGCAGATATCAAGGCTGCCGATGACATTGGTATGAGTGTCCCTGCAAGCAAAGCCGCAAGGCATCCCAGAAGGGTCAGATTCATTGCCACTCCATGGCGTAATGTGCATAATTCAGCCGCGATCAATGAACGGCGACCAGCATGCCCAAAAAGCTTTTAAAACGATTTTTCCCGTCGCCGGAACAGGTCCAGCGAAAACGCTCCCTGCGTTTCCTGTCACCACTTTTCAGCAAGCCCAACCTCTGGCACGTTAACCGCCGAGCGGTGGCCCGCGCTTTCCTGATCGGTGTATTTACTGCGTTTCTACCACTGCCCTTTCAGATGGGGATCGCGGCATTTCTCGCTTTCTACATCAATGCGAATGTGCCGATCTCTATCGGCCTTGTCTGGATCAGCAATCCAGTCACTATTCCACCGATCTTTTACGCAACTTACTTGCTTGGCGCTCAGATTCTGAACGCAGACCCGCTGGACTTTAACATCGAATTATCAATCGACTGGGTTCTGAATAATCTGGCCGATTTCTGGGCGCCGCTCTTTGTCGGCTCACTGGTCGCAGGCATTTTTCTGAGCGTTATCGCCTACTTTGCGATCCATCTGGTATGGAGACGCCATGTCAGCAAGGCATGGGAAAAACGCAAGCGCCTGCGGCAGCAAAGAGCGCTTCAGTCAGACTGAAGGCGCCCTTCTATCAGGTGGTACACCCGATTCATTCTGCGAGCCAGAGCCTGATCATGCGTCACCGTGATAAACGCGGTTTCGGCATCCGTCCGTAGCTCTGCCATCAATTGCTCAACCTCTGACGCCGTTCCCTGATCCAGGTTTCCTGTTGGCTCGTCCATCAGGACGAGTTTCGGACGCGTCACGAGTGCCCGGGCAATGGCTGTGCGTTGTCGTTCACCACCAGATAGTTCTGAAGGTTTGTGAACAACACGACTTCCAAGGCGCAGTCTCTCAAGGCTCTCCGTTGCCCTGCGCTTCGCTTCAGAGCGCGATACACCACCAAGCAGTAGTGGCATCATCACATTCTCGAGCGCTGAAAACTCAGGCAACAGATGATGAAACTGATATACAAAACCTACATCCTGATTACGCAGTGTCGTCTTTTCCTGTTCGGTGAGCTGACTTAATTTACGCCCGCAGATCTGAACGTCCCCCGCATCCATATCATCCAGACCACCGAGAACGTTCAGAAGAGACGTCTTACCTGAGCCCGACGCCCCCACGATAGCAACAGAATCTCCGGCATCCACCGTCAGATCGACACCCTCCCAGACCGTGACCGCCTGAGGGCCACTGGTGTAGGTCTTTTTCAGGCCTTCAGCGACAAGGATTGGATTACTCATAACGCAGGGCCTCCGCAGGCTGGACGCGCGACGCCCGGTAAGATGGGTACAAGGTAGCGAGGAAGCTGATGGTCAGCGATGCAGACACAACGATCAGAACATCAGACAGCTTCAGCTGACTCGGCAAGTACGAAATAAAGTAAACATCCGCATTTAGAATCTGGAACTGAAACAGCCTTTCAAGTGCCGCAATCAGATCTGAGATGGTCAATGCACCAATAATCCCGAGCGTTGTGCCAAGAAGAACCCCGACCACGCCAATAGACAGGCCCTGCACCATAAAAATACCCATTATGGTACGAGGGGTGGCGCCCATTGTGCGCAGGATCGCGATGTCCGCCTGTTTGTCGGTGACCACCATGATCAGTGTGGAGATAATATTGAAGGCTGCTACCGCAACAATCATCAGCAATAGCAATCCGATCATGGTCTTCTCCATACGAATCGCCTGGAAGAGATTGCCGTGTGTACGGGTCCAGTCGGTACCACTGTAGCGGCCATCCAGCTGCCCGACGATTTCCCAGATGCCAGCAGGTGCATCAAACAGATCATCAAAGCGTATACGCAGAGACTGAACCTCTGCGTCAATACGACCCAGTTTGCGGGCATCATCAATATTGATAACAGCAAGGTTCGAGTCCAGTTCAGCTCCGACTGAAAATATCCCTGTGACAGTGACGCGCTTAATACGCGGGAGAACACCTGCAGGGGACAACGTCGCCTCGGGCAACATCATGGTGATTTTATCGCCCATGCCTACTTTCAGGTGCCTCGCGAGAAGCTCACCGATCACTACGCCGAACTCACCCGGCTGCAGCGACTCAAGCTCACCTTCTGTCATATGCTGAGGAAGGATAGATACACGCTCTTCGACGCCGGGCTCAATACCGGTGATCATTACCCCCTGCACCCGACCGCCATAACCAAGCATCCCCTGGAGCCGGGTTAGAGGTGCTGCCGCGGCAACGCCCGGCAGGCCCTCAACACGCGTTGCCAGAACTTCCCAGTCCTCAATGCCTCCATATTTATAGAGCACTGCATGAGGCACCATACCGAGGATGCGTTCCCTCAACTCACGGTCGAAGCCATTCATCACGGAGAGAACGAGGATCAGAACCGCCACACCGAGCGTCATGCCGATCATCGATGACATTGATATAAAAGAAATAAAGTGATTTCTGCGTTTCGCGGCCAGATAACGCAGGCCAATCCAGAGGGGGATATTGGCTCTCATAGGGACTACAACCAGTGATAATAAAGCGTGCGCGCAAGTGTGCCCTAAGTTGTACCCGTGTTCCAGCTTACAGAGAGCTTACCGTTCAGATTCAATTGTTAACTGAAAGGCCTGAAATGCGGCACTGCTGACGCTAATGTACGCTTGTAACTCTGCGGCATTCCTCTAGGATTAGTAAAACATCAATGGGAGTCTCATCATGAAAGATATCAATAACTTCTCAGTCCTCGCCGGCGCCGTGCTGAGCCTCTCTATCGCTGCATCTCCTCTCACATTCGCCGAAATCACCGAAATTCCGGCTGAAGAGATGACCGAGTCCTACATCCGCGATACCACCGTGATTGTGCGCAAGAAGGCGCCTACTCAACAGAATGAGCGTCGCAGCATTATTCGTGTATCGCCACTTGAAGACGACTTTTCTGAGGGCGAATCCACGTCGCAGTCCACGATTGATATGCGTGAGCAGTATGAGGCGATACCTTATGACATGACGGCTCAGTCAGAATATGAGTTCGCGCGTATTTCTCAGACGATTCCTGATACGCCTATTTATGATCACGACAAGTTCGTTAATGAGACGAGACTTCGCGATGCACTGGGGCTCGACGAAGGCACTCCGATCGATTACGAAAACCTGAGTCTTTCAAACGCGGTGTACCCAGACGGTGCAGTCCCACCATCCGAGCTTGCTATCAACCCGTATTCATTCGAAATCGTTATTCCGAACGCCGGGAACCTGGCGCCAGAATCGCACTCTACTCCTAACGGAGATTTTGATATTGACGTGACGCCTGACGAGATCCGGTTTCAATTTAATTCGCCACGTTAAGAAATGTGACGAGAGCAACAATTTTTTTTTCACCGACCCACTCGACTCGCGTTACATTTTTTAAAATAACCATATAAATCAATAAGTTATAAAGACTTCAATGTAACGTAAAGAAAACATACAAGTGTGGCATTCTGTCTATAAGTGCGATAGAGTGACCACACTACAAGAATAAAGAGTCGACACCATCATGCAGTTTGCCAACTACTCCCCAGCAGCGTTAAAGCAAGCACCAAACATCCAGATGATTGGTGACTATAAGGTTGAGTTTGTTGCCTACGAAAGTGAGGGCAACATGGATAAGGCGCCAGTCATGTTTCTTGGTGGTGCTTTCCAGAGCTTTTCTTCGTTCCGTAACGAAGTTGAGCAAATGCTTGAGCACTGCCCTGTTATCCTTGCAGACTTCCCTTCTCAGGGTGGCAACGACCAGCTTGCGCCTGAACTCGATATGGAAGACTTCGCAGACCTGATCGCGGGTTTCCTGACCTCACAAGGCGTAAGTAAGGTTCAGCTGATGGGTGTGAGCTATGGCTCTGCAATGGCGACTCTTTTCGCATCTGCTTACCCACAGATGATCGACCGCCTTCTTATTTCCGGTATCACCTGCTTCCGTCGCGAAAGTCTGATCACATTGCTTGAAGATTCTCTCAAGCTACTCGATAACGGCGACATGGATGCATTCGCAACCACAGCCGTCTGTAATCTGATCAATCACAACCGCATGGAAGACACTCAGATCGGCGCAACCTATCGTCGTCTTCTGTTCCGTCAGATTGCTCGCCTGAATGATAATGAGCGTCAGCGTTACGCTCAGAACACACGCCGACTGCTGCGTTTCCAGGGCTTTAAGTCGTTCCCGACCTGCGAAACTCTGATTGCGACTGGCGAGTTCGATAATTTCACTCTGCCGCAGGAAAACGCTGCGGTAGCACGTCAGTGCGTTAACGGTAAGTTTGCTGTTATCCGTAACGCTGATCACCTGGCACAGTTCGAACAGAAATCCGCATCAATGGAAGTCGTATGTCGCTTCATGAGCGGCCAGTCACTCGAAGGTATCCAGGGCGTCGACCTGTATGACCCACAAGCGTACGACTTCGCCAACCAGCGCCTGCAAGCTCGCCTGCGCCCAATGGAGCAGCCGTATAGTCTTCACGACAAGGCCACTGGCAAAGAACACACGGTGCGCATTACCAACATTAACTTCAGCGGTTGCGAGATCGAGCAGATTAATGTGGATATGACGCTGAACGAGTCGTCTGATCAGCTGTGGCTGGAGATTCCGGAAACGGGCCACACCTATCATGTTCGCGTTCTGGGTAAAGACAAAAAATCATTGCGTTGCCTGCTGATGCAGCGCGAAATGAAAGGTGCAGAAGCCCTTTTGAACTATCTCCAGGACCACCTGCTTATGGTCCGTGAAGATCAACCAACAGTTGAGGAAGTAGCAGGCCAGCTGGCCTGAGACTGAGTGCACGGCAGGACTGCCAGATACACAGCCCGCTTCGGCGGGTTTTTTATTGCCTGAAATCCGAACTGCAGTAAATGAAGCGCGAGTCACACACGCCGGAACGGAGGCAGAGAATCAAGCAATAACTGCCCGTATCGGGAAGACACCAATCTCTTATCGAGAATACTGACTTTGCCGTGATCGGATTCCTTGCGGATCAGTCGCCCGCACGCCTGAATAAGTCGTATAGACGCCGCTGGTAGCGTTAACTCCATAAAAGGATTGCGCCCCCGGCTCTCCATCCACTCCGATATGGCAGACTGGATAGGATCATCTGGCACCGCAAATGGAATCTTAACGATCACAACATGAGTTACGTACTCACCGGGTAAGTCGATCCCCTCGGCAAAGGATGCCAGCCCGAAGATCACATTTCCTTTCCCGTCATCAATGCGTTCCTTGTGACGACGTACGATTTCACTTTTGGGCAGGTAACCCTGACACAGGAGGTGTTCGTACCAGTCGCGAATAAAATAGTCTCTCGTCGCTTCTAGCTGTGCACGCGAACTAAAGAGTACAAGAGTGGCCTCATCTGGGTTCACGGCCTCTTTCAACCAATTCTGAACGTCACTTTCAAACGCTTCGCTCTTTGGGTCTGAAGCCAGCTGGACAACTTCGAGCTGGCCGAGTTCTGGATAATTAAACGGACTCGCGACCCGCTCGTAGACCGCCCAATCTGGCAGGCCGGCTTCCCATTTCAGCGAGCTGAAACTGTTCAACGCGGTGAGCGTTGCAGAGGTGACAACGGCACCGTAACAGCGGTTCCATAGATTCCTGCGCAACTGCGCTGCCACTGAAATTGGCGACGCCGACAGAGAAATATCCCAATCATCACCGTACGGACGCTTACTAAGCCACCGGGCCACAGGCAATTCGCCTTCTGCCTCTTCCGCTGCTATCCATGACAAAGCCTCTGACAGCTCTTCAGCCCGCGCCAACATAATTCCAACGGGTGCCTGCCAGGCCTCAGCGACCTCTCGCTGAAAATCTCCAGTTTCATTCGGATCGAGAGACTTCTGCAGCATATCCGACATTTTATCGAGGCAATGGACAACAGGCTGCAGGGGGGCCTTCATTGTCTGTAGAAGCTCGCGGAGCGATTCGGGTAACACACCAAATTCAAAACGCTGACGATCTCTGTCCTGCATCAGGTCCATCACGAGTGGCCAGACAAGGCTCGCGCTCTGGGACAACGCCTGAAGATTCGCCGGCATCTCTTGCAGTGAATGCATTAACCCTACAGGCATTCCGGCATCAGCAATAAATTGTTCGATGACTTTTTCCAGCTGTTTTAGCCATTGGCGTGTTGAGCGCACGCCAAATTCCAGCCGGAAGTGGTTCAGTGCTTTATCGGCGAGGTGATGCCCTTCATCAAACACATAAATGGTTTTTTCAGGCGCCGACAAAATAGCACCACCACCAAGCGAAAGATCCGCAAGCACCAGGTCGTGGTTAGCGACGATGACATCTGCGTCTTCCATGGCGCTCCGCGCTTTGTAAAAAGCGCAGTTCTGAAAATGGGGGCAACGACGGTTCGAGCATTCCCGGTGAGTCGCCGTCAGGTGGGACCATTGTTTATGCTCAATTTCATCATCCCAGCGATCCCGATCTCCATCCCAATCACCGCTGCCGTATTTCATCAACATCTTTTCGTAGAGCTCGCGGTCCTGCTCTTCAGGCGTCTGCTCAAACAGGTCTACCGTAGACAGAATGCCGGAAAGTTGCTGCAAGGCTTTATCCAGCTTCGCCAGACACAAATATCGACCACGCCCTTTGGCTAGCGCGAAATTAAACGGTAGAGAGAGGTGTTTTTTCAGCGCTGGCAAATCCTTATCAAGGATCTGCTCCTGCAAAGCTACCGTAGCCGTCGAGACCAGTAACTTACGTTCTCGCTCAATGGCCACTGGTAATGAAGCAATCAGGTAAGCCAGAGTCTTACCAGTACCTGTGCCTGCCTCTACGACCGCAATGCCAGCATCGTTGTCGCGTTCGTCCTTTTCGCCTTCACGAATAGAACCCAGCGCTTTCGCAATTTCTGCGATCATTACGCGCTGACCATAGCGTGGACGTAATTCCAGTGCCTTGATCGCTTCGCGGTACAGCGACTGAATGCGCTCTTTAGTTTCTTTTTGCAGCATCAGCGAATAGCCTTCCATCCACGCGTACGACCAATCACCACAGGCCACCCGGAAACGTCGAGCAGAATGCCGTCGCGCGTAATCTCCTGCAGAACTACACCGTCCACCAATTGCTCACCTTCTCGCCAGAGACGGTCGTTCATGGTCACTGTTCGCTTAGCTGGCACGGAACTGAACGTATGCCCCGTAATATTCAGATCCGGAATTCGCTCCAATGCTTCGAACGGTGCTCGCGCTTCTTTAAGAGGCGCTTTTGGCTCAACGTCGCTTTGTTCCGCCTCAATATCCTCAATTGCACTTTCTGCTACCACGATTTGAGTTGCAGAAAGCTCTGCCGTCGTCATAACCGCTGCAGGTTCTGAGTCCGTTTCAGAAAGCGAAGTCTCTTCGGCAGCCGATGGTGTAGCGCCCTGCTTGTCAGCGGGCGAAAAATAAAAGGCTGTAGCGATAGCACCTAAGATAAGCACAACGGCCAGAGCGGCAGAAATTCCCATGCGAGCAGAAGTATTACTGTCCGTATTACGTTGCTGCTCGTGCTCTGAAGCCACTTTTCCAGTCTCAGCAGATTCTGAGATCAGGCCCTTTTTAGGCGGCATTTGGGCCGGGTTGCGCTCATCCCGCTCTTGTTCGGATTTTTTCAATGCATCGAGGATGTATGACATGCTACTGCCTCGCCTGCAGGTACATCAGGGTTTTTGGCCCAATAATACGGTCAGCTTTTAAACCTTCAGCGATCTGAAATTCAGCGACCGCACGCTCCAGCAAAGGATCATAAAACTCTGGATTAACCTCGACCTGCACACCACCTGGCCCAATGCTGGTCCATTCCTGATCCCAGCCTGCACCCAGACGCGACCGCACCCAACGAATGACCGATGCGGTTTCTCCCGGTTTAACAGCGCTGGTGTAGTCAGCAGGCGCCTGCCATAAAATCACAGCCTCACCAGCATACCCACGCTCGTATTCTTCAAGGTCATACCATTCTGCTTCTGCACCCCCGCTCCCCACTCTGACGACTGCGATCTGATTCAGCTCTCGCAGTTCAGAGATATCCCAATCAACCAAAATACATCGCCAACCTGAAGAGTCGCAATTCGCGGCGCCCTCAGTACGGGAGGCCTCAAGTACGGCATACGGATCACTGCGGTCTAATGAGACCGTCTTAAGTGCAGGAATATTCTGGTACGCAATCACACCCGCAAAGACAAACACAGCAGCCGCGCAGAAAGCGAGTGCACTTTTTAATATGTATTTGCCTGAGGTCTCTGCAATGCCAGCCGCCCCTTTTCCTACATGAACTGGAGGAACTGCATCATAATCTGCCCCAAGCACTTCAATAATCGCCTGACTTGCGATATCCGAACTGACCAGGTGACTGCCCGTGGCATAAGCACCCAATAGCGCTCTATCGCAAATGCTGTTAATCAGCCGTGGAGTTCCCTCACTGGCCCGCCAGATAGTCTCGATCGCGGCAGGATCAAATAACATCTGATTCCCGCCAGCGCAGACCAGGCGGTGCTCAACATACTCGGAAGTTTCGGTGAGACTCAGCAAATCCAGGTGGTAACGGGCAGTAATACGCTGATTCAGCTGGCGCAAATCGTTACGCTTAAGCAAATCGCGAAGCTCTGGTTGCCCTACCAGAACGAGGGTTAGTAGCTTTTCCCGGTCTGTTTCCAGATTGGTCAACAGGCGAACCTGTTCCAGTAGCGCGACTGGCATGGACTGGGCTTCATCAATCACGCAAATAACACGCTGATGTTTCCCGTAGAACCTCACCAGTGCTTCGTTGATGGATGCGTAGACTTCCTTGAGCGATGCGCTTCTTTCATAGGCGATGCCAAGGTCATCACAGATGCTTTGCATTAACTCTATAGGCGAGAGCTGCGGATTAAATATATATGCAACATGATCACCTTCTGGGATAGACGCCATAAGCGCCCGGCACAGTGTCGTTTTACCCGTACCCACTTCGCCAGTAAGGCAGATAAGCCCGCCCTGATCCGTCAGGGCATAGCTCAGGTGTGCCAACGCTTCCTGATGCCCAGGTGACGGGTACAGAAAATCCGGATCCGGAGAGATGGTAAATGGCAGTTTGTCTAAGCCAAAGTACTCAAGGTACATGCTGCATCCTGTCTGATTGATGCCGGCATGATACCGGAATTGCACGTCTGACGCAGTGGTGACTTAGCCTGAAATCACGGGGGATCTCTCACCAGCGACAGATCAACGAAGACCAGTCACCACCGATATTGATACGACAACCCAATACGGGCATCGCGGACTTGTTTTATATTGAGATCATCTACGATGTAGCTGGCAGAGAGCCCCTGCCAGTAGAAAGCAGCACCGAGCTGGCGCTTCGACGTTCCAACAACACCCACTTTGCCGCTACCGAATGGGTAACGTTTCTCGATGGACAGATTCCGGTATACGTCATGCCAGTAATACTGAACGTATACATCCAGCGGCTTATAAACCGTATTCGCAACAACTGTCGACTTAATTGATGTTTCCAGCGTCTTCGGATTGTCATCGCCACTGGCAGCACCGCCACTCGAACAGACGGGATTAGTAACCTCACCGACTTCTGCGCATATTGAGCGATGTCCGGAGTTGCCCATATCGAGAAGATTCCAGAGATCTTTCACTTGCAAAGCAAGTTCCAGTTCATCCGTGGGAGCCCAGGTCCCGGAAAGAGACGCACTGTAACCAAACCACTCCTGCGATGCAGTTCCTTGCGGGTCTTCATAGTCAGGAAGCGTATCGAAAGAAGGAAAGCGATACTCGTCAAAATAGTACGACAGGCTTGCCGAGAAATTAGAGCCCTCGTCAGCAAAGCTTCTCCCAACAAACGAACCAAACTGATAATGAATCAGCTTGTACACCATAAATGCCGGAGAGACGGACCAGTTTTCTCCTTCAAACTGATACGAGCCACCAACTCCGCGAGCCTGGAATAC
>NZ_DDKU01000047.1:0-17719 GCF_002339775.1 Thalassolituus sp. UBA2590 | reverse complement strand
CCGCGAGCCTGGAATACCTTGGCAACCAGGTTAAGGTCTCTGTCCTGCTGGGTTTCTATACCAAACTCAGCGTCCAGATAGACGGCTGTTGTGTCAGGAGAAAACTTGAGTGAATAGAACCAGCGACGCTCCGCATTTAACGTGAATTTCCGGTAAGAAGCTGATGCAGCGAGACTCATATCCGCGTACGCGTACTCGCCGGTATCGGCATCCTGCTCCCAGCCTTCGATCATCTGATCAATCGGAACGGGCTCAGAGCTTGCCTCGGCGGACAATGCGAAGCGGACCTCGCCGGAGTACCCTGAAGACTGCCCTGCCGTCGCATCAGCGGTGCTCGCTAAAGCGACAGCAAGCGGCAGCAGTATGACCTTTTTAATCACCAATAATCATCCAGGTGCCATCAACAAAGCGGGCGACAAACACATTCTCGCGCTCTTCGCGAATTGTGCCAACTAGCGCGCCACGTACAGTCAGATAAGCGACTGCTTCGCAGCCATCATTTGAATCTGCATCTGTTGGCGCTGCTGCTGACAATTTATCGCGGTCGTTAAAGCCGCAGGCCGTTTCATCGTTGCCTTGCGTGTATTCCGTACGAGTAGCTATTTGAGCAAGAACCGATTGATCAGTACCACCCATAGATACGTTTGAGCGGGAAATCAACCAGTAACCACGTTCGACTTCGATGGTTTTCAGTCCGCCTTCCCCATCACTGATCTGCTCTTCCGAGACGGCCAATTCGAGATAAAAACCCTGTGCATCTCCGCCAGCAACGACACCCAACTGGTTGCTGATATTTTCATAGGTTTCTTCAGAGCCGAAGCCATACGAAGCACTCAATGCGAACTCGTCCTCCACTTGTCGTTCAAGCGCTAGCTCGAAGATAACAGGAATCAGTGCTTCTTCTTCTGGGTCTTTGAGGTAACTTTCTGCAACGGCAGTAAGACGATCTATCCCCAGCTCTATATCGTCATAGAAGGTACCGCTGAACGGCCCATACGGAGTCCCTGTGGTAAGGCCCTGATACTCATTACCGGATACAATATCAGACGTAGACAAGTCTATTTCATATATACCGTTGCCAGGCACGCTGTATCTGGAAAGAACATTATTCTCATAATTTCTCTCTAGAAGCTCATCAAGAGTTACCTCCCCGGCTAGCTCAATAACAGTGTCGCAACTCTGTTCAACTCTTTCATCATCCCCGTCCATATCGACATCCACCCAGGATACGTTACAGGATTCGGAACGGGTCGTATTGGTACTAGAGTCGTAGGGGTACAACTTGATCCGACTAATGAAGTCCCTCCCACGAAGCTCTTCATCAAAATATTCTATAACCCGACCATCCGATAAGACGGTCTGGTCGCGATACAGGCTTTCAACGAGATCTGTAATTTCCGTCGGAGCATCTGGACGCCCAAGGAAAAACTCATGGGTAGCAGGCCATTTACTGGTTGGGTAATACGATGAAGAATTCGTCGTTCTGAGCTGAACGTTCAGATCAGTCCTGTTTTCTGCATCCGGTTCCAGCGTGGACCTTGCACGGACGACAAATGTAACTGGGTTATACCTGGTCTGGGAGGCATCATCGAGCGGGTCTTTGACCCCTACCAGATTAGCCTCGATGAGCGCATTGAATTCGTGCTCACCATTATCACCAGTACCAGCTCCCGAGATACCCTGCTCAAAGCGAACCAAAGGCCAGACTATCGCGATCTGCGTTGGAGCAACGTGCGAAGGATCTGAGTCATCCAGAAATGATCCTGCTGGAGGAGACGCATAGCTGTCCTCATAAAACACCCGAACATAAGGACGAGTAGTGATGCTTCCGTCAGAGATGGCCTCCGTGTACCAGTAAAGCTTTTTACCATTACCTAGTGCCAAAGCATTCTTAATTTCGGCTGGAATAGCATCAACCCCCTCATCAGGGTTATCAGCCGACTCTATTTCGAAATCAAACACATTATAGAGCCCGGCATCCGCATCCGTGGTTTCAATCGGGCGCATAACAAGCCGAAGTGAACCGTCAATAAGTACACGGTCACTAGGAAGCCCTGCCGAATCGCTCTCATCAGTTTCGATGGCGAACCCCACTGGCGGGGTGCAATCACCCTCTCCGAACTCACAACGAGCAAGGATCTCAGCACCTTCCAATATTTCATTGAGAACACCAGTAGGCCCAAATGCCAGGTCTGCCACTGTGTTCAGCGCTGTTTCATGCGCCAGATAATATGAATCAACGCGACGTCCATGAACAGGATCGATGAAGCTGGGCTGATTTTCATCATAGCCCCAGAAATTCTTCACTGCCGCAGTAAGGTCCGTCAGAAAATATTTGCTGTTTTCTATTGCAGTACGCCAACCCGCTAACCTGGCTGGCACATCGACATCTACCGATGTTTCAACGTCCTCTCTCATAGAGGCTGCGACGCCGTCGAGCCGCTCAAGAGCTGTGACTGCACCAGCAGGGACTCTGGCACCAAGCCCGTTAAAGTAATTGATGTTATCCCGGAGTATTGTGCTGGCCGCAGAGAAAATCTTGAACTTAGTTACAACATCCGAGGCGTTACTTTTTTTCTCCAACAACTGCCCGCGCCGATCAATTACATCACCGGTAATTTCACCCAGTTTCGTTACGAAGTCGGTGTTAGCCGAATCAGCGAGATACGGCAAAGCAGCAATTAACGCACCGTAATAGACCCCTTCGACCAGAGCGTCACCTGAAACTGTCTCAACTTGCGTAATCTGACTGGGGGCAACTACAGGCGACGAAATAATATCCGTCAGACCGAAGAGCTCAGAGACATGAAGATTGGCCAACTCCATCGTGTATTGGTTATACACACCTGTTTTCGCTTTCTCGATGTCATCCAACACAGCCTGATTGATGTCCGCCCGGTCGTCTGCAGAAAGGCCGTTCGTGACTGCGTCGATATAAACCGTTCTGGCCATACTGCTTGCAATATCAGTAATCCAGTTGACATTGACCGTCATGCCGTCGAGCAATTCACCGACGCCAGCCCGGACATCCAGATCATCTGGAAGCGGAACATATTTCCCGTAAGCGAGCGAGTCGCACCCCTGTACTCGCTCACAGCGATAGAACACATCCCCGTTGTCCGTATTCGCGATAAAGATAAACGATCCTGATACGTCTTCGGCCTCTGCCGTCAGCTCGTAAGTACCCGTTTGAGAAGACTGCGAAGCTGCACCATCGTATACAAGATTACCGCTATCGTTTTCTATGAGCGTCGGGCCACCCTCATAGTTGATCGGTGTTGCACTGATTCGGCTACCCCAGGTCGCCGTCCCTATTCGACCGCTAATACCATAAGTCTCCTCTTCACCGCTGACGGTGCGGGTAGAACTGGAGTTCCCTGAACAGGCCTGAAGGAGCACGCCGATAAGGATTACTGAGGTAAGCTTATGAACCATCTTCTTATTACTCTTATTCTGTTCTATGTCATTCTACGTTTGGAGTAGGCACAGGATAGCTCTCAGACAGGTGTTTTACTGCCCCTTTACACAAAAAAACCCGGCATTTGCCGGGTTTTTTACAGTGCTTGACGCTACTTACTGAGCTTTGAACTTCAGACGGTATGCGTGCAGCAGCGGCTCGGTATAACCACTTGGCTGCTCTTTACCTTTGAAGATCAGGTCAGACGCCGCTTTAAACGCGATAGTGTCGAAGCCTGGCGCCATATTGATATAAGAAGCGTCACCCGCATTCTGACCATCAACAACCGCAGCCATGCGCTTCAGGCTGTCTTCAACCTGTTCGCGGGTACAGATACCGTGTTCCAGCCAGTTAGCAACGTGCTGAGAAGAGATACGCAGCGTTGCGCGGTCTTCCATCAGGCCAACGTTGTTGATGTCTGGCACTTTAGAACAACCAACACCTGCATCAACCCAGCGAACAACGTAACCCAGGATACCCTGACAGTTGTTGTCGATTTCCTTCTGAATCTGTTCTTCAGTCAGAGCTGAAGCTTCTTCAGCGGTCATCAGAGGGATGCTCAGGATGTCGTCAACAGACGCGTGCTCACGGCTCTTCAGTTCGTTCTGAACAGCGAATACGTCTACCTGGTGATAGTGCATCGCGTGCAGAGTAGCGGCAGTCGGAGATGGAACCCATGCGGTGTTCGCGCCAGACTTAGGATGGCCGATCTTCTGCTCCATCATCATGCCCATCTCATCAGGGATAGGCCACATGCCTTTACCGATCTGTGAACGGCCCTGCAGACCTGTTTCCAGACCAGTATCAACGTTCCAGTTTTCGTAGGCGTTGATCCAGGTCTGCTGCTTCATGACAGTCTTAGGTACAAACGGACCTGCCAGCATAGACGTATGGATTTCGTCACCAGTACGGTCCAGGAAGCCAGTGTTGATGAATACAACACGGTCTTTCGCAGAACGGATACATTCTTTCAGGTTAACCGTGGTGCGACGCTCTTCGTCCATGATCCCCATCTTCATAGTGAAGCGTGGCAGACCCAGTGCGTCTTCGATGCGACCGAACAGTTCGTTGGCGAATGCCACTTCTTCTGGGCCGTGCATCTTAGGCTTAACGATGTTGACAGAACCGGTAGTAGAGTTCTGGAACGGGGAGTTACCCTTCAGATCGTGCATAGCGATCAGAGTAGTCATCATACCGTCCATGATACCTTCTGGGATTTCGCTGCCATCGGCCAGCAGGATCGCAGGGTTAGTCATCAGGTGGCCCACGTTACGAACGAACAGCATTGAGCGACCTTTCAGCTTAACGGTTTCACCGTTCAGGCCAGTGTACTCACGGTCTGGGTTCATAGTACGGGTGAAAGTCTTGCCGCCCTTGGTTACTTCTTCCGCCAGGTCGCCTTTCATCAGGCCGAGCCAGTTTCCGTAGGTCACGACTTTGTCTTCTGCGTCTACAGCAGCAACAGAGTCTTCACAGTCCATAATGGTGGTCAGTGCTGCTTCCATCAGAACGTCTTTTACGCCAGCAGCGTCGGTTGAACCGACTGGGCTGGTTGCGTCGATCTGAATTTCGAAGTGCAGGCCGTTGTTAACCAACAGAATCGCTTCTGGTGCAGCCATTTCGCCTTTAAAGCCAACCAGTTGAGAAGCATCTTTCAGGCTGGTAGTGCTGCCGTCTTTCAGCGTAACAACCAGTTTGCCTGCTTCAATTGCGTACTTAGTGCTGTCAGCGTGATCGCCAGCCGCCAGTGGGGCTGATTCGTTCAGGAAGTTACGCGCATAAGCGATAACTTTGTCACCACGTACTTTGTTGTAGCCCTGACCTTTCTCAGCACCGTCTTCTTCAGAAATGACGTTAGTGCCGTAAAGAGCATCGTACAGTGAGCCCCAACGAGCGTTCGCAGCGTTCAGAGCGAAACGAGCATTCATAACCGGTACTACCAGCTGAGGACCAGCCATCTGGCCGATCTCTGGCTCGACGTTTGCGGTAGTTGCTTCGAAGTCTTCGCCTTCTGGCAGCAGGTAACCGATTTCCTGCAGGAACGCTTTGTATTCAGAAGCGTTATGAGCCTGACCTTTACGCTCAGTGTGGTAAGCATCGATTTTGGCCTGCAGATCATCACGCTTAGCCAGCAGCGCCTTGTTCTTTGGAGCCAGTTCATTGGCAATAGCATCAAAGCTCGCCCAGAACGCATCCTGTTCAATACCAGTGCCTGGCATTGCTTTGTCATTGATGAAATCGTACAGCTCCTGGGCGATCTGGAGTCCACCCTTCTGAACGTATTCTGTCATTGTTTAGCCTCAACTCTTTTGGGGACACAGCCAAATGTACGGCTGCATCTTAGACCGGTGAAATTTCAGGGCCGGGAGTATAACGCAACTGTTTTCGTATCGCGACCACGTATCGCAGCCCCCCTCTCCGACTCCGTGCCAGATATTCCCGGGCAGCCCCTCAAAAACCTCCATACCGTTGCCTGCCAAAAGCAATACAAAACCTATACATATAATATACAAGGTGTTTATAATGACCCAGGAGCTTGGCCGCACCCGAAGTAACTGACATTGACTCTGCCGTTAGCAGTCTGACTTACAACCAGATCTGACGCGGCGCACAGGAGAACCGATATGGCTTCGAAGAAAGGTGCAGATAGACGTAAAGCAAGTCCCGAAGAGCTTCGTCAACAACTGGAAGCTGACGTACAGGCTTACCTCACGAGCGGCGGAAAGATTCACCGCATTAAAGAAGGAATTAGTGGGGAGACCGGCTGGAAGCGCCCGCGCAACGGATACAATCCCAATACACGGGTGAATATACAGCTTCCTATCTCCTACGGAACACTCTGATTCAACACGGGAACCCCAATAGCACCGGCACTGCCGGTGCTTGCAGAATCAGTTCAGTGACTCCCAGGTGCCATCGATATAACGGATGATCCAGACACCGCTTTCATAGACAATTTTTCCGTAAACCTTATCGCGATAATTCAGCACGTAGACGGCTTCCTGAGGATCGCGACTGAACGAAGGCTCGGCCGTGTTTGACACAACACAGCGACGGTACTCGCCATCATCACCGACGATATAACGATAAACCGGTGCACCGTCGACCAAATCAAGGTTGCTGCCCAGGATAATTTCGCTGTCCACCGTGTCGGTTGAGCCATCAGCGAGAGAGAGTTCAACACCGTCTTTAAATACAGACAGGCTCGTAGCTTCAACCGTACCGCTCTCAGTACTGAAATCGAAAATAAGACGATCAAGGTCAGCGCCCACGCCCTGATAGAGACCCGTAGTATTGACGCTCGTATAGTCATGTGACACTGAAAGCGACACATCAACCTGTTCACTGTATGGGGCTGTCACCTGAATATCGACAAGCGTTTTCGGTTCAGTCGCCGTTGAGTAGTCGAGCACGACTTCACTGGTAAAACGTGCATTCGACAGGCCCAATTGCGCGCTTCTGTACAAGGTGCCGTCCAATGAAGATAGAGATGTCGGCAACGGAGAAAGTGTCAGGCACCCTTGATCATCGGCAGCTTCAACTGGGAATTCAACGAAGTACACACCCTGCCCCGGTACTTCCGGGCGGGAGAAAACGCCAATCTGCCACAACTCATTCACCGCATTCTGCAGATCCTGTTCAGCATTTAACCGCTGCTTCGGCTGGCAACGCTCAATCACTGGCGACTCAGCAGTACCGCTCAGTAAACACGCTTCATAATCATGCGTAGCAATTAGTTCTTCGGTATCACCATCACCATCGATATCACTGACGTCTTCGCGCTGTACCGTTGGGTAGAATCGATAACGGTAATCGTCCCCACCTTCAACGAAATAGTCCAGATATTGAGTCTCGCGCCCGTTTACGGTTTGCGTACCAGTACGGTACTGAACCAGCCCACTAGCAACTGTCCCTTCAGGGTAAAGGGGTGCCCGCTCAAAGAATGCATTGAACGAAGCAAACTCAGACTCTGGGTAATAATCTGCTGCCTGATTGGCACTGGCCGTGAGAAATACCGTCGTAATGTTTGAATCCGTGCCGTTATCGTCTTCATAAACATCAGAGATGCGACTATTCAGAACCACTTCTGAGATATTAAAACGACGCCCGGAGACACCGTCAGGGTCATCGACGCCCTGGTACAGGATACTGAATGCACCGGTAAGCTCAGTTTCGTTAGCGCTACCAACATCGCCTGCATCGTAAAGGGTGAAATCGGTCCAACGAATCTGGTAGGCCAATGCCGGGGCAGACACCTCATCCTGAAGAACCGTCACGGTATTTTCATAGAAAATTCGCAAACCACTTGGGCTGCTGATTTCGTCATCACTGTAGGTGTGATCCAGCTCGAGACGCAGACCATTGGCAACTAAAGTCCCGGCCATCAGAATATCTATTGCGCGGGAACTGGTCGGAGCATCATCTTCATCAAGCAAATTAATGTCCGCAACGGCCTGTGATACTTTAAAATCACCGCCGTTAAGCGTCAGTACAGGCGCAGAGTAGGTATGACTCTGATACCACTCCCACTCAGGGCTGACTGATGGGCAGCCACTGTTGAGATAGCAATCCCGGTAGAAACCAGCGATTTCCGACACTGCGGTTGTGATTTCATCGAGATTTTCAGCATTGTCTTCACCAACACCCCTCAACAGATCGGCGTAGCTATCCAGTTGCTCCCGGTAACCGTCTTCGAAAAAGCTGTTGCCGTAGTCGCGAAGTTCCTGCACAAAGGCTTTCGTGCGCTGAAGGCCTAACTGGTAATCCTCCAGCTCGTCACCCAGGAGCGAGCTCAAAGAAGCCGGTATAACCGACGTCAGGTCCCCATCTACAAACGCATCGCGCTCCGTCTGTAGTTGAGCAACAACACTGGCAACATAACCAGACACGGTTGAATTCGTGACATTTAAATCATTCAGGTTACTGATGGCTGCGTCATAAAGATCGTAAAGAGCGAGAGTCTGCGCTCCGCCGCGCTGCATCAACTGGCCGTCATTTGCCACCAGGTCAGCAGCAACCGCTGAAGCGAAAGACGGCAGATCTGTCGTTGATGTATAGGACAATTCATAGGACTGCCACGCGGCTAAAAGAGCACCATAGCGAATTGAATATTGTGCTTCTGTCTGGTTAGCGCCCCGCCACTCCTCTATTTGAGTCAGGTCTGCGGGTTCCCGACTCTGGATAGAATCGATACCAAACAAGCGTGAAACCTGTGATTCGGCTTGAAGTGTCGAATACACAGAATAGAAACCAGTATCTAACCAACCTGCATCCTGCTGGGTACCAGAATCTTGACTGTATACACGATCGAAAGCGAGCTGAGCTGCCAGATCAGTGAGTGGCGTGATTCGAATGCGCTGGCCATCCTCGATACCAGCAGCAACCGATCGCCAACCAGGCGCACCAACAATTGTGTACTGAGCACCGAAAGCGACAGAGCCGCAACCATCAACGAGCTGGCAGCGTCGAGTCGTCGACGTGCCATCGACATTTTCACGCCCATAGACATCGAGATAGACGATTTCAGTACCATCGGCAGAGACTACGGCCTGACCCTCATCATCCGTCGTGAAGCGGGCAAAGCTAAGAACTCCCGGCTGCACCTCTGAAGGCATACCGGTTTCGTCGACAGTTACCCGTCTGAGCATGGCTTCATTGAAATCTTCCTGACCAACCTGCACATCCAGATTGATGGTTGTAACAGATGAGCTGCTGTCATTATCACTGCAGGCTGCCAGCGCAGCGACCATCGGGATAACAACCCAGCGGGATACAGACATACTGTCGGGAAACGCTAAACGACTGACATGAAAAAGCGGTCTGGTCACACGAGCCTCAAATAAAAAGGGATGTAGATATGCGCCATCATATCAGCCACGCGTTCTGATGCCACCAGAGACAGCGCCCTTTTGACAAAACCCGGCACTTCGCCATGCCGGATCTGCCTGGCTGCGTCGTCGCCATCTTTGCTCTATAATCGCGCCCATCTGCACCGGAGTATTTATGCACTTATTTGTCGAACAACTCACCAATGTCGATTTCAGCTACCTAGACGCGAACAGAGGGATCGTCGGAGAGACCTGGTGGGCGTCAGCCATCCTTGAAGGAGCACTGGATGACCAGGGCATGGTCTGTGACTTCGGCATTGTTAAGAAAACACTTCGTCAGTGGCTGGATACCGAACTCGACCACAGACTTCTTGTGCCTGCCGAGGCACCTGGCCTCGAAGTTAAGAAGACCGGTGAGCGCGTGAATATTTCCATGCAAACCGGGCGCGGCATCGTCGAAATGAGTGCTCCAGCAGAAGCCGTGACCCTGATCGACACGGCTGAAATTACAGCGGCGAGCGTTGCAGCTTGGTCTATCAAGCAACTCCAGACGTATTTCCCGGAGACCATTGACCAACTGACCCTGGACTTCACTCCAGAAGCGATTGACGGTGCCTTCTACCATTACTCTCACGGCCTGAAGAAGCACGCAGGGAACTGCCAACGGATCGCCCACGGACACCGTTCGCGCATCCAGATCTGGCTTGATGGTCAGCGTGATGAGCAGGAAGAGGCCTACTGGGCTGACTTGTGGCGGGATATTTATATTGGCAGCACTGAGGACCTCGCCTCAGACGACACTGACACTCTTTCTTTCGCTTACACTGCGCAACAGGGTGACTTCTCGCTGACCCTCAACCGTGCACATTGCTACATGATGAGCACCGACTCAACGGTTGAACTGATCGCTGATCACCTCGCTAAAGAAATCAGCAAGCGCCACCCAGGCAAAGACGTTCGCGTTCGCGCCTTTGAGGGGGTAAACAAAGGCGCTATGGTACAAGTCTGATCAATACGGCGGCTTGCGCAGCAGCCTGGCCAATCAGGCCGCCTCCTCCATCGACTGACGAGCGCGCCGTTGTGTATAAATGAACGCGATGATGGCGAATGGCAAAAGAAACCACATCCATTCATGCAGTTGCTCTCCGAATTGGCGTCCGAGTACGTAGGTTGTAATAAACAAAGCCGCCGCCCAGGCAATAATCGACGCCAGATTAGCAAAACAGAAAGGCGTTGCAGGTACTCTTGCCAGACCACAGGCAATATACCCAAACGTGCGGAGCCCTGGCATACAGCGAATCAGCATCAGCTGCTTCCAAGGTGAGTCCCGTAATGGCTGGACCTGCTTCTGAATAATGGGGTGACGTATTTTACGACGCAGTTTTGGCCATATCAGAGCCGCCCTCCCCAACAGATAAAGCGCTGTATCTCCGATAAACATCCCGAGGCACACAGCAAAAAAAGCGACGCCCGGCGCCATTTTCTCACTTGCGGTAAGAAGAGCCGCTCCGATAATCGCCAGGTCTTCGAGCATAAAGGTAGATATAACCACGACCAGAACAGGCCAGGCGGGGTGATCGATATAACCAAATAAACTGTCGAGCATTCGTGGTCCTGCTAAAGCCACCCGTGAAAATTGACCGGCGATTGTACCAGAAGTGCCCAGATTGCCTACGTAACTGGCTTTAAATACCCGAATATTCGCCCTACCGGTAATAATTCACGACTGTTTCCTTCATATTGGCTCTCAGATACTGAGATCTCGCTCAAAATCCGTTAGAATCCCGCCCCAGAAAATGCATCGAATGCCCAACCTATTACCAAAGATTGAGAGACCCCATGGAACTGTCTGCACTTACCGCTATTTCTCCGCTGGACGGCCGCTACGGCAGCAAAACTGCTTCACTGCGCGCTGTTTTCTCTGAATTCGGTCTTATCCGTGCCCGTGTTGAAGTTGAGATCCGCTGGCTGCAGCGTCTCGCCGAACACGAAGCCATCACCGAAGTTCCAGCGTTCTCTGCAGACACCAATGCTCAGCTTGACGCCATCGTTGCCAACTTCAGCGAAGCCGATGCTCAGCGCGTAAAAGACATCGAAGCAACAACCAACCACGATGTAAAGGCCGTTGAATACTTCATCAAAGAGAAGTTTGCAGACAACGAAGAGCTCAAAGCGGTTAACGAATTTGTTCACTTCGCCTGTACCTCTGAAGACATCAACAACCTGTCACACGGCCTGATGCTGAAAGAAGGTCGCGACACCATTCTGCCGATGATGCAGAAGATCGCTGACGAGATCCGTAAGCTTGCTCATGAGCAGGCTGCCCTGCCAATGCTGTCCCGCACTCACGGCCAGACTGCATCACCTTCAACGCTGGGTAAAGAAATGGCGAACGTTGTTGCTCGTCTGGAACGTCAGATCAAGCAAATCAAAGCCGTTGAGCTGCTGGGCAAAATCAATGGTGCTGTTGGTAACTACAACGCTCACCTGTCTGCGTACCCGGATATCGACTGGGAAGCCAACGCTGAAACCTTCGTGACGTCACTGGGCCTGACCTTCAACCCGTACACGACTCAGATCGAGCCACACGACTACATCGCTGAACTGTTCGATGCTTTCGCGCGCTTCAACACTATCCTGATCGACTTCGACCGCGACATCTGGGCATACATCTCCAACGGCTACTTCAAGCAGAAAACCATCGCCGGTGAAGTCGGTTCTTCAACTATGCCGCACAAGGTTAACCCGATCGACTTCGAAAACTCCGAAGGTAACCTCGGTCTGGCAAACGCGGTACTCGCACACATGGCGCAGAAACTGCCGATCTCCCGCTGGCAGCGCGACCTGACTGACTCCACTGTGCTACGTAACATGGGTGTTGGTATGGGCTACAGCATGATCGCGTATCAGGCGTCTCTGAAAGGCATCAGCAAGCTCGAAGTCAATGCAGTTCGCCTGGGCGAAGATCTGAACAACGCATGGGAAGTTCTGGCCGAGCCAGTTCAGACTGTGATGCGTCGCTACGGTATTGAGCAGCCATACGAAAAACTCAAAGCGTTCACTCGTGGCAAAGCCATCACCAAAGATGCAATGGGCGAATTCATCGCGTCTCTTGAGCTGCCGCAGTCTGCAAAAGATGAGCTGAATGCAATGACTCCTGCCTCTTACGTAGGTAACGCAGAGGCTCAGGCTAAAAAAGTCTGATCGCTCCTGCGCTTCTGATAAAGCCTCCGCAAGGGGGCTTTTTTGTACCCTTACCACAGCCTTTTCGGAGCCCTACTGATGCACGTCCTCGGCCACCTCTCTGTTGACGAATTCCTGCGCGACTACTGGCAAAAAAAGCCGGTACTTATCCGTCAGGCGATTCCAGGTTTTAAGCCTTTATTGGCGGCCGACGAACTTGCAGGCCTCAGCCTTGAAGAGGACATTGAGTCACGCCTGATCGCCGAAGAAGGTGCGACGGGCCCATGGGAAGTCAAAAAAGGTCCGTTCACCGAAACCGACTACCGAGACCTACCCCATAACAAGTGGACCCTGCTCGTACAGGCGGTCGATCAGTGGGTACCAGAAGCGGCGGAACTACTGGAGCATTTTCGCTTTATTCCCTCGTGGCGTATCGATGACCTGATGATCAGCTACGCCACCGATGGCGGCAGCGTCGGCCCGCACTGGGATCAGTACGACGTATTCCTGCTGCAAGCCGAAGGTCAGAGAGAATGGCGAGTCGGCCAGATGTGCTCAGAGAAAAGCAGCATCCTGGAAGGCCCTAGCGTTAAGATACTCGCGGACTTTGCAGAAACAGACCGCTGGGTCCTTGAGCCCGGCGATATGCTTTACCTTCCACCCGGCCTCGCCCATTGGGGAATATCACAAGGTGAGTGCATGACCTACTCCATTGGTTTCCGTGCTCCATCAAGTTCCGAGCTCCTTGAACGCGCGATCGACTCGGCCTTACCGCAACTGACCGAAGACGACAGATACTCAGACCCAGACCTGAGCATTCAGAGCTCCCCAAGCGAAATTACCGGGCATGCTGCAGAGCGCCTGAAGACTCTTCTGATCAAAGCGATTGACGACCCTGCTCTGCTTAAGGCCACGCTGGGACAGCTCATGACAGAAGCCAAATATGATGAACAGGCACCGGTTTACGAGGTCACGGATCATGACTGGGCCGATACCGTCAACACACTGCAGGAAGCTGATCAGTGGGGTCGCCACCCTCAGGCGCGTTTCGCATATAACATCGATGACTCGTCTGTCGCTTTCTACTGTCAGGGCGAAGTGGTTCGGTTACCAGTATCCTGCTGCGACACTATTAAGCAGCTCTGCGACTCCCCTTACTTTGACAGCGAATGGTTGATCGGCTCTTTCGTAGAGCCAGAAACAAAAAACCTGCTCAGCAACCTCATTTTTTGTGACCTGATTGTTGCTATTTAAACTCCCGGCTCCTTGATGATTTACGATTAAGCAGCCATTCTTTTTATTACATAAAGACAGGGAAGCAGAAACTTGGAAATTCGCATCACCGACTGGCGCGCATCCCGCGATATTATCCGAAAGATCCGGGAAGAAGTGTTCATTAAGGAACAGAATGTGCCGCCCAAACTGGAGTGGGACGAATACGACATTGAAGCAATTCATTTTCTGGCACTGGATGGCAGGAACCCGATAGGTTGCGCACGACTTATGCACACGGGTAAATTCGGGCGCATGGCAGTACTTCGAGAATTCAGAGGGCAGCACTGGGGCTCACGATTAATTCATGCCATCGAAGACTTCGCCCGCAACGAATTACAAATCCGCGAAATTCGAGCCGCGGCTCAGGCGCATGCCGTCCCCTTCTATCAGAAGAATGGTTTTAATATTGAAGCGGGTTTCTTCGATGATGCTGGCATTCCGCACCTGAACATATATAAGGCACCTGGCGCGCCTGAGACGAACTATGTTTTTCGCCCGGGTCGAGATAAGAACATTTATCCGCAGAACGACTTGATTTCACTTGTGGGCTGGGTCGAAATGATTCTCGCCATGCGCCCCCGCAACGCTATTATCACCTGCTCCGATTTAACCCACCCATTATGGTGGGACAAAGCAGCACTCAATGCCGTCAGAGAGTTTGCTCTCGATTCACACAGGCGCCGGGTGAAAATTCTGATTCCCTCTGAGCGGGGCGGCATTAACCGCCACCCACTGTTACGATTACAACAGAGACTCAGCAGCCGTATCAGCTTGCGAGTTTCCCCTGAAGTACAGGACGATCTGCTTATTACAGCACCGTGGGGCCTCTTGCAGCTTACCGATGAAACACAAGGGGTCGCGACTATGGGTGACGCCAGCCGGGTGAAGCGCATGGAAGCCTACTACAAGCCCCTTACGGAGACAGGTCAGCGCCCACGAGAAGCGCGACGCTTGTCTCTATAGCGCTTGCCCCTGTAAAAACTGGCCTGCGAAGAACTTACGTCAGCAGGCCCCAGAAAGCGACCGCATGACAGGCACTGACCACAAGCGTGAGCGTCCACCTCATGGTCCGGTAATCCCGCTTATAGCTCTGACGAAAGACGGGCTGGCGCTCCAGCCAGACCAGAACCCAGTAGCCGAGTAACAGGCCAGGCAGTCCCGCGAGATGAGGAACGAAGTACATCAGCCAACCCCACAAGAACACGCCAATCGACAATCCGAGCTCTGCCGAAGACACATGATCACGCTGCGCCTGCAAAACGCCCCAGCAAGCACCCGCCATGAAGCTGAGAATCAATGCCGAGTAAAGCGTGAAAAAATCGGGGGCCCAGGTACTGCCAGCAAGGACAGATAGAGCAAAAAATACGAACGGGATCAGCCCCGCGTAACCTAACTTCTGGCTAATTCCGTTCATAGTGGCTCCAGACCTTAGTTGTGATGACCTGCTTTCAGAATAGCAGCTACACGTTCAACGTCATGTGGCGTATCAATGCCATGGCCCGGTGCCTGATCAATGACTGACATGTGAATATTCACGCCGTACCAGAGCGCACGCAGCTGCTCCAGCGATTCGGTCAGTTCAATCGGGCAAGGCGCCATCTCACGGTAATCGTTGAGGAAAGAAACCCGGTATCCGTACATACCAATGTGACGGTATACAGGCATGCGCGCTGTCACCTCCTCCTGGCTCTCTTTGTACAGGTCGCGATCCCATGGAATAGGTGCGCGGCTGAAATACATCGCAAAATGCCGCTCATTGAGGACAACTTTTACGACGTTTGGATCAAACGCATCGTGCGCAGTGGTAATCGGCGTACAGACAGAACTCATACCAGCATCTGAGTTCTGCAGCAGACCTTCTGCGGTCAATTCGATCAGCGACTTAGGAATAAGCGGCTCATCGCCCTGCAGGTTCACGACGACAGTATCCGCAGACCAGCCTTTCACCGAGACCACTTCTGCAATGCGTTCAGTGCCGTTCTCGTGATCCGGAGAGGTCATTACAACATCCGCACCAAAGCCCCGGGCAACATCAGCGATCCGGTCGTCGTCGGTAGCAACGACAACGTCTTCGGCGCCAGCCTCAAGTGCGCGCTCATAAACATGCTGGATCATTGGCTTACCGGCCAGATCAATTAGCGGCTTGCCGGGTAAACGGCTTGATGCGTAACGAGCGGGGATTACGATTTTGTATCCAGACATTATTTGACCTTATAGAAGTCTTTATACCAGTCGACGAAGGTGCCGATGCCGTCTGCCAGTGGCGTATTCGGGGCAAAATCAACATCAGCCGCCAGATCATCCACGTTCGCATAAGTGGCCAGCACGTCACCGGGCTGCATTTCCATATAGTTTTTATCGGCCTCAACACCCAGCGCGCCTTCGATCGTTTCAATGAAGGTACCGAGCTCAACCGAATTATGATTACCGATATTGTAGATTTTGTACGGCGCGGAGCTGCGTGAGCAATCACCAGATTCCGGCGTCCAGTTCTCGACCGGCTCTGGCACTTTCATCGCGATGCGCACTACGCCTTCAACGATGTCATCGATGTAGGTGAAATCACGCTGCATCTTGCCATGGTTGAAGACATTAATGGTTTTGCCCTCAAGAATCGCCTTAGTGAAGCTGAAGTACGCCATATCCGGACGCCCCCACGGGCCATACACAGTAAAAAAGCGCAGACCAGTCGTCGGCAAACGGTACAGGTGAGCATAGGTATGAGCCATCAGCTCATTGGATTTTTTCGTCGCCGCGTACAGTGACACCGGATGATCCACCCGGTCGCCTGTGCTGTACGGCAGGTGTGTATTGAGCCCGTATACTGAGCTGGATGAGGCATAAACGAAATGCTCTACCTCATGGTGACGACAGCCTTCCATCACATTCACAAACCCAATCAGGTTGCTATCAACGTAGGCATGAGGATTGGTGATCGAATAACGGACACCCGCCTGTGCAGCCAGATGAATAACGCGATCAAACTTATGTTCATTGAACAACGCGGCAACGGCATCCCGGTCAGCCAGCTCGAGCTGTTTGAATTGAAAACCACTCAGTGGCTCAAGCCATCCAAGACGTCCGTGCTTAAGTGCAACATCGTAGTAATCGTTCAGGTTATCAACACCGATTACTTCGTGACCCATTTCAACCAGTTTTTTACTGGTAAAAGCGCCGATAAAACCGGCTGCACCTGTAACTAAAATTTTCACTAATTATTTATCCTTCACATCATTCAGGCTTTCGAATTCAGGCAGCATGGCCTTGATATAGGCCTCTTCTAAGGGCATGCGACTGCCCAGAACAATATCGGCAACTTCGCGGGCAACGCCTTTCCCACCCGGCGCCTCGGTAATAAGATCAGCACGATCACGCACCATCCAGAAGCCGTCTGCAGGGGAAATAGCTAAACCAACGCGGGTCATTACCTTAAGATCAATCACGTCATCACCGACATAGCAGACCTCCGACGGGTCAACCATCAGCTCATCCATCAGATTCGCCAACACTGGCCACTTTTCTTTGGTGCCCGGAAAAAAGCGATTGATACCAAGATCTGCAGCTCGCTTGGCAAGCGGTGCCGAGTCCTTTGCGGAGATGATGGCAGTATCAATATCAAAAACATTGAGCAGTTTGATACCAACACCGTCTTTGACATTGAAGTGTTTCACCTCTTCACCAGAGGTAGAATAACTGAGCGTGCCGTCTGTTAATACGCCATCTACATCAAACACGACAAGGCGAATTGCACGGGCTTTTTCTTTAATTGCGTTAGGGAGATGAACCATATCCAACCACCAAAAATTTTTGGCATTGTACCGTCTCACGACGAATGACACCAAAAAACAGACATCAAAAGACGGTCTTTAGGATTAGTTCTTAAAAACTGAGAGTGTATATACAGATATGGAAAAAATAAGTGGCATCCCCAAGGGGATTCGAACCCCTGTTACCGCCGTGAAAGGGCGGTGTCCTA
>NZ_DDKU01000148.1:0-21649 GCF_002339775.1 Thalassolituus sp. UBA2590 | reverse complement strand
GTCGATGGAGCGGTGGACATTCAGACTGAGCAGGTGACCGGCTTGCCACTGCTGGAATTTATTCCGGATGCTGACGCATTACGCCGTCACGGTATCAGCCGCCAACAGCTGCAGGATCAGCTGGCCACCGCTCTGGGCGGAGAAGTCGCAGGTACCCTGTTTGAAGGAGATCGCCGGGCAGATATAACCGTACGCCTGCCTGAAACCGTACGCGCTGATATCGACGGCCTGAACTATTTACCGGTGACCGTTGCACACGGGCAGGTTGTTCCACTGCAGGAGCTGATCACACTCAGTGAAAACATCGGTGTTAATCAGGTAAACCGCGAAAATGGTAAACGCCGTCTGGTGGTCACCGCCAACGTTCGCGGTCGCGATCTTGGCAGTTTTGTGGAAGCCGTGCGCAATGCTGTTGGTGATGAACTGGATATTCCCGCAGGCTACTGGGTGGAATATGGCGGTACCTATCAGAAGCTGCAGTCCGCGTCACAAAGACTGATGATTGTTGTGCCAGTAACTTTGCTGATGATCGTTGGTTTGCTGGTACTGGCACTGAATTCTGTGCGCGACGCACTGGTCATTTTTACCGGTGTTCCACTGGCCTTAACCGGCGGCGTACTGGCGCTGACCGTGCGTGATATTCCCTTTTCGATTTCTGCGGCCGTAGGATTTATTGCCCTGTCGGGTATCGCCATTCTGAACGCATTAGTGATGGTGTCGTTTATCCGGGAATTACAGCGCTCTGGGCAAAGTCTTGAGCAGGCTATCGTTGAAGGTGCACTGACGCGTCTGCGTCCGGTGATTACCACTGCACTGGTAGCGTCACTGGGTTTTGTCCCGATGGCACTGAACACAGGTATCGGTTCAGAAGTACAACGACCACTGGCAACCGTCGTGATTGGTGGTGTTATTTCTTCTACGATTCTGACCTTGTTTGTGATTCCGGCACTATACCGTCTGGTGCATCGTAGTGAAAAACGAGGGAATGCATGAAATTGTCTATAACACGTCTTGTACTTTTACTCGCCATGTTAACCACAGCGTCCTTCGCTGTGGCCCATGGCGTTGACGACAACACCCGCATCTTCTTACAGCAGAACACCGGCGTTCAGTTTGTGCCGTTCCTGTACATTGGGGCCAAGCACATGATCACGGGTTACGATCATCTGTTGTTTCTGGTCGGGGTGATTTTCTTTCTTTATCGCAGCCGCGAAGTACTGCTGTATGTCAGCCTGTTTACCCTTGGGCACAGCATTACGCTGATGTCCGGGGTGCTGGCCAATATTCAGGTGAATGCTTACCTGATCGACGCCATTATCGGTTTGTCAGTGCTGTATAAGGGCTTTGATAACCTGGGTGGCTTCAAACAGTTACTGGGCTTTCAGCCGGACACCCGTCTGGCAGTGCTGATCTTCGGGTTATTTCATGGCTTTGGTCTGGCGACGAAACTGCAGGAGTTTCATATCCCGGAAGACGGCCTGCTGACCAATCTGATCGCTTTCAATATTGGCGTCGAACTCGGGCAGTTTGCGGCACTGGGGCTGATTCTGATTCTGATATCCGCGTGGCGTCACTCAGCGACGTTCGGGCGTTTCGCTGTGCTGACCAACACGCTTTTAATGGCCTGCGGAGTGATGCTGACGGGTTATCAGCTCACTGGCTATTTTTCTTCCTGAGGACGGTTTTCTATGACAACGCAAAGCACACAACTTCAGACCTCGGCCAAACAACTTTGGCTGGCGACCGCTGCGGCGTTTGTGATTGGTCTTGTTACACTGGTGCTGGTGATTATGCCTGCGGAATACAACATTGACCCTACGGGTGTCGGGTCCGCATTGGGCCTGACCGCGCTGTCGCCTGAAAAACTTGCCGAAGCGGAGACAGAAGCAGCTAAGGCTTCCGCTAAAGCAATGGATGGTATGGCGACGGTAGTTCTACCGCCTGCGAGCGGTAAAGAATTTAAACTGGAAATGACCGCCGGTGAACAGGTCGATTTTGAATGGATCACCGACGGAGATGTCGTATATGTGGATATGCACGGCGAACCATTTGATGATCCTACCGGCTATTTTAAAAGCTATGCTGTGACCACCACCAATGAAATGAAAGGCAGCTTCACCGCCGCTTTTGAAGGCACACATGGTTGGTACTTCCGTAATGACAGTAACGCTGAAGTCACAGTGCAGCTGTTTTATGAAGGCCAATATAAAAATCCAAAAATGATGTAAACCCAATACAGGAGATATGGATATGAAATCGTTACTTATTACCGCCGCAATGTCGCTGGCCGTGTACTCAGGTCAGGCTCTGTCACATGGCTCTCATGGCGTCGTGGATGCTGATGGCGCAAAAATGGCTGCAGCTCGTATGGTTCAGAAAATGACGGTACGTGACTTCGGATTTAAGGCGGGTCAGCTGGCACCGGAATGGCGCAATATCAGCGAGTCTCAGGTTGCCGTTAGAGAGACTGGCGAAGGCTTTTATATCGTTGAAGTGACCAAAGCTGAAAGCGAAGACAAGGTCTATGTAAAGGTACTCAGAAACGGTGATGTGAGCAATGTAAGTACTACTTACCCACAACAATAGCGCTTACTCAGACACCACCAGCCTCTTCTGTAACAGGAAGGGGCTCGATGACCGAACCTCGCCCTCCTCAATACCAACAGTATCTCAACATTTAACTTGCCACACTCACTTGTTGATATGTTATATTGTAACCACATAATTTACTGGTGGTGCAGTATACGTCTGTGACCATGACACTTACCGATGAAGGATTTATGACCATGGCTTCGTTTTATGAAAGTGAGCTGAGCAAATCACTATTAGTGCTGGCAATGGCAGGCACCCTGGCGGCTTGTGGTGGTGGCTCAGGCAGTAGCTCAGATAGTGACCACGACGACGATGACCACTCAGAAGAAGAGCATGCAGGAGGTCGCCTGATTTACTCAGTTTCTGACGATTCTGGCCTGAATATGTACGACCAGACCGTAGAGTCTGATGATGCGTATTCGACCGACGTAATTGCAACTTCTACATCCGGCTCCACTCTGGTGCTGGCTAAGAGCGGTCTGACTGCTGCTCTGTTAGACGGTGGTGCTGTTTCTATTGTCGATTCAGGTCTCGAACACCTGGTGGATGAGGACGGTCATACACACGACGTTTCATCGGCCGCAACCACTCTGACGTCGGGAATCACTACAGTCATCACGACTCACGAATACTTCTCTGCCTATGACGGCAGCACAAGCACTGTCCTGAATGCAGAAGATGGGGCTGTCGTAACCACCTGGACGTCTGTTGATTACCCAACACTGGCACTGGCCGGTGGCCACTATCTTACGTTCACCGATATCGACGGCAGTATAACCATCGAAGTTAAGGAGGCTGATGGTGAATCCCTGACCGCCCCTGTCAGCGCTACCTGTAATGGTGATATCACAGCAACCGCTCAGACAGAGCATCTGACTCAGATTTTATGCAGTAATGATTCGTTGCTTTCAGTTATCGCTGCCGAAGGCGAGACCGATACCAGCTTCACGATCACAACAGATACCAGCACAACCGTCGCTGACCTGACCAACTTAACGGCGACCTTCTCGACCTACGACGTTATTGCTGGCTGGAGCACTGAGGCCAATAAGCTGGTGCTATCCAAAGCACACAGTGACCATGTCGATACCGCAGATATCTCTTCAGAATTAGTGGCGGATGGCATTATTACCGTTGCAGCACCAAGCAGTGACGAATCAGAAGCACTTGGCGTGCTCGGTACCAGCGGTCGCTTTCTTGCTCTTTTCTATCACGCCGAAGGCGAAGAGCTGACGATTGAAGGCAGCAGTAAATTCGATCTCGACACGTCAATCAGCTGGTCCGCATCGGATCTTTTACTCGCTGATTCCGAGGCCTTTATCGCAGTGAATCTTGCTGGCAACACATTGTTCTTCATTGATGGCCATGACGGAGAAAGCTACCACCTCCACTCCAGCGCGGAGGGCAGCTCTGACCTGAGTGCACTTGCAAGTGCGGTGCTCGCTCATGCGCAGGACGATCACGATCATGATGAAGACCATGACGATGAGCACGACCATGATGAGGAAGACGGTGAATCAGACCACGACCACTGATCACTGAGCCCACTCCCTCGCATGGAAGCCCGGCCCTCAGGTGCCCGGGCTTTCTTTGTTTTCTGATATTATGCGCGTCTGATTTTTATAGGTTCCGGTATGAATTTTCGTCTTTCTGTTGTGACTCTGAGTCTGCTTGCAGCCACCTCCTATGCAGCCCCTGCCAATGAAAAAACGCTGGATACGATCGTGGTTACGGGCGGTGGTGACCGCTCCGTATATGATACGGCACAGCCTGTTTCTGTGTTAGATACCGACGATATTCATAAAAATGCTGGTGACAATTTAGGCACCCTGCTGGAGTCTCTGCCGGGCGTTGCCAACGCCTCTTTTGGCGCTGGAGTCGGACGTCCGGTGATCCGCGGCATGAGCGGCAGTCGCGTAAAAATCCTGCAGAACGGCACCGACACTTCGGATTTATCGGCCATGAGTTCAGACCACAGCCCCATGGCTGAACCGAGCGCAGGTGAACAAATTGAAATTGTATATGGGCCATCGACGCTGCTATACGGTGGCGGTGCGATTGGTGGCGTGGTTAACGTGATCGATGGTCGCATCCACGAAATTATTGTTCCGGGCATTCGCGGTCAGGTTTCAGCGAAATACTCTTCTGTCGATGAGGGCCAGCATCTCGAAGGTATGCTCGACCTCGGCAAAGGTAACTGGAATCTGCATCTCGATGGTTTTAGTCGGGATGCTTCTGACTACTCCAGCGGCGAGCAAGGCGATATTCCCACCGGCAATAATTCAGGCGAGATTGAAAACAGCGACACCTCAGGCAGTGGTGGTGCCATTGGTTTGAGCTGGGTCGATAGCCAATATGGTTTTATAGGCGGGTCTGTCAGTACTCTCGAATACGACTACGCAGTGCCAAACCTGGATGAAGAGAGCTTCCGGGTCACACCAGAACAGATCCGCTATGACCTTAAAGGTGCCTGGACACCCATGACAGGCATCATCGAAGAGTGGCGCACCGAAATTACCTTTAATGACTACGAGCATGCCGAAACTGGTCATCGTAATGACGATACTAGTGCACCCTTTGTAGATATCGGTTTATTTGATAAAGAAACCTGGGAGTTTGTTACCCGCATCAAGCATTCGGAAATTGCCGGCTGGCATGGTCATGCTGGAATTCAATACAACCAGCAGGATCTGGAACTTTGTCATGATCACGGCGGCTGCGAAGGTATCCCTTCATTTGACGAATCAGGTGACGATGCAATCGGGTTTAACCTGGCGAATAGCGAGCGTGGTGGAGACCTCTACGGCCACGACACACCAATGCCAATCACCCGCACAGAGCAGGTAGGTATCTTCCTCGTTGAGCACCGTGATACTGGATTTGGCTCACTGGAGTTAGGGGCACGGATAGATCAGGTTACGATCTCTTCCGATCCTTCTTCGATTGATCCTGTATGGCGTCAGGCTGACAGTTATTACGATGACTACACCTTTACGCCAGTCACTTTGTCTGCGGCCAGCACCTGGTTACTGGATGATTATCAGCGTATCGGTTTGAGCCTCGCACGCGCGCAACGAGCACCGGAAGCGCCGGAATTATTCTGGAACGGTGATCACCACGCCACCTTTGCTTTCCAGCTCGACAACCCTGACCTCGACATTGAAACCGCGCATACCATCGACCTGAACTGGATCTGGAAGTCGGATAACAATGAAATCCGCCTGGCCACTTATTACTATCAGTTCGATGACTACATCTATAACGATCTGAAATCAGAGACTGATCCTTTTCACGGTAATGATGTGTACCGCCATGAACAGGAGGACGCCAGCTTCACAGGCGCAGAAGCCAGCTGGTCACATATAGTAACCATGAACTGGTCGTTTGATTTAAGTGCTGATGTCGTTAACGCAAAACTTGACGATGGCCGGCACCTTCCACGTACACCACCAGCGAGTTTTCTGGCCGGTCTTGAGTGGGGAAATCAGAGTTGGGAAGCACGCACTGAATTACGCGCCGTTGCTGAGCAATCAAACACCGCTGACAATGAAACCACGTCTGACGGATATCTGATGCTTAATGCGTCTGTGGGTTATCAGTTTCTGCTCAATAACTCTGAGCTGACGCTGAGACTCGATGGACGCAACCTGACCGACCAGTATGCGGTTAATCATGTATCGTATCTCAAGCGCGCAGCACCACTACCCGGGCGTGACATCCGCTTCGGCGTCCGCTGGGCATTCTGATACATTCGATTCTGACATCAGGTCACGGACGCCGTGCCCTGATGTACATCGCCAACGCCGGGAGTGCTCCGGTCAACAGAGCACTGCCTACGACGATCAAAGACAGTACCAGCGTATTCAGTGTGAAGATATCAGCGCTGATATTAATTCCGAAAGCACCCGCCAGATAGCCCTGCCCTAACGCAAACGCCAGCCAGACAAATAGCAAAGACGCACAAAGACCGGCTAAGGTTATCAGCAGTACCTCCAGCTCACTCAGTAAAAACAGATAAAAAGGAGACGCCCCCGCCATCCTTAATAACTGAATTTCGTGGCGACGTTCGCGCACCGAACTGAGGAGCATAGCACTGAGCCCCAACAAGGCGGATAAGAGAACCAGCACACCAATAAAACGCAGTGTCTGCTCCAGAATGCCCATCATCTGCCATAATTCGCTCAATGCGACGCCTGGCAGAATTGCCATTACAGGTTCGGCCTTATAATTATTGACTGTCCGCTGCAGTGAAAAAACGCCGATACGGGACTTCAGCGCAACCATAAAGGCGGTAATGCTCTCGGGGTCACCCGTGTACTGAGCACTGTTATGAATCGCCTTCAGGCCTTGCAGGCTAACATGCACAGTCTGATCTACTGGCGTGCCGGTGGGCTCTAAAACGCCGGTTACCGTAAAAGGTGAGCCTTTATGTAAATTAAAATCAGCCGATGAAATTCCATGCGACAGTAGTATTTCCGATCCGGGTGAATAGCCAAGCTCGCGAGCGACGGCAGACCCGAGAACCACTTCAAATGCGTCAGAAAATTCCCGACCATCGGCAAAAATCAGTGGATGCTTAGCACCGTAGCTGAAGTAGCGAAAATAATCCTGATTAGTTCCGAGTACCCGATAGCCTTTGTGAGAATCCCCTAGCGAAAGTGGAATCGACCATTTTATTTCGTCAGACGCAGAAATATCTTCATAAGTGGACCACGAAATATTATTGGTCGGCGCCCCCACACGAAATACCGAATACAACAAAAGATTCAGGCTGCCGGTGCGAGCACCAATAATCAGATCGGCTCCGGAGACTGTGCTGGCAAAACTCTCTTTGGTCTGCACACGGATATGTTCAACGCTGATCAACACGCTGATGCTGACAATCAGAGCCAGCAACGTCATAACAACGGACGTTTTTCTATCGATCAGACTCTTGTAGGCAATTTTCAGAAACATGACTTCGCTCCTGCCCGGTTAATATCGGCTAACACATCGGTGCGGTCAAAATCGCAGGCGAGTGTCGGGTCATGGCTGACAAAAATAAGCGTACTTTGGTAGGCATCGCAAAGGTCCATAAGCGTTGCCATAAAGGCTGTACGGTTCTTCTGATCCAGAGCAGACGTTGGCTCATCCGCGATAATAAGGCGTGGAGAGTTAAATAATGCCCGCGCAATAGCGACCCGCTGCTGCTGACCAATACTCAGGCTCTGTCCCGGTAACCGCCAGACAGAATCCGGGAGCTGCAGCTGCTCTAACAGCTCCTGAGCACGGCCGATCCCATTGCGCTTAACCTTTTTACTGAATTCGTTTGCCAACAGGATGTTATCAACCGCATTAAGATAAGGAATCAGATTGAACTGCTGAAAAATATAACCAATATTCCCGGCACGGAAACGATCACGCTGACGCTGGTTTAACTGATCAACCCGCTCGTCCAGAAGTGTAATCTGGCCCGAGGTCGCCGGGAGAATTCCAGCAATCAGATTTAACAAGGTCGATTTTCCTGAACCTGACTCCCCCTGTAAAAATACCTTCTCGCCTGCAGCCACTTCCCACCGGGGGATGTTCAGCAAAATATCGTGATCATGATAAGAAAATATGAGGTCTTGCAGAACAACAGACATGGGACGATCCTGTAGAAAGCAACCAAGAGGTGGATGCCAGGTGCAACGTTGCTATAACATAACACAAGTATATTTAAGCTCAATGTCAGTTGTGATGCTGTACAGCATCAGCTAATTCAATTCAGGTTTTTACGATGAATCCATTATTCAGACTGCTAGGGCTAACCGCCTTCGGCCTCATTTTCAGCGCCTGTACAGAGAACGCCGATCCAGCCGGTACCAATGACAGTACTGCCGATGTCAGTCAACAGAAGACAGAAGTAGCCGGTGTCGAACAGGAACAACCCATCAGGGCCCCAGAACCTCTGCCCGTGCTCCCCAAAGAGTCTTTTACATCGGTTGACTGGACGGACCTTATCCCTGAAATGGATCTGATGGCATTAAAAAATCCACCTGAAGCCTTGATGAATATCGAAGATGGATCGGAAGAAGATGTCATCGGCGGAAAGCTTAATAATAATGAAGGCAGCGGCGTGTATGGAGATAATGAGGACCTCGCGGACTCTGCATTTCAACGTGCACTCGTTTCAACAAATACAGTAAGTGAGATGCAGGGAAAGCACATCAAGCTGCCCGGCTTTATCGTGCCTCTGGATTTCGATGATGATCAGACCATCACCGAATTTTTTCTGGTTCCTTACTTTGGCGCCTGTCTCCATTTGCCGCCCCCGCCACCTAATCAGATCATCTATATCTCACACCCTGATGGTATTCAGGTCGATGCGTTATACGATCCATTCTGGCTTTACGGCACTCTGGATACCGGCATTATTGAAAACACGACAGCGAAGTCGGCCTATCGTATGCGACTCCATCATATAGAGCCTTACTACGAGTAAGGCTCAGAGCACAATCAAAAATGGATAGTATGATCTTTTGCTGTCAGTTCTTTCGTGCCGGTGCTGTCCTCGGTCAACCAGACCGCTTTCAGGACCTTCAGGTCAGGAAACTCGGTCGATAGTTCAACTGCCATAGATTCAGGCAACTGCCCGTCTTCGCACTCGAAGGTATACTCTGCAATAACATCCGATGCTTCGCTATCAGACTGCGGAACTTCAACTCCTGAGCCCGCAACGACCGTACAGTCGGCACCAGTAAACTGGAACAGCGAACTGGCATCATTCAACTTCTTGTGCGCTGCGGCAACCTTAGTACGCTCTTCTTTGTTTTCAGCGACATGCTCAAAACCAATAATATCCGCCGCTGGCGTCTGTAGATAAACCGTCACCATACTGCCTTCTACGGCAACATTCAGGTGGCCTACACCATGAATATGGGCACCATGGTGCTCTCCACCGTGGTGATCATGCCCCTGATGATCGCTCTCCTGATGGTCAGGGTGTTCATCATGGTCATGGCTTTCATGATGCTCATGCTCTTCATGGTGATCATGCGATTCGGCGGCTGCGACGCCTGCACTCATGACCGTCAGCATTGATGCAACCATCAATGCTACGGAGGAAGAAACACGCACCGCAGGAAACAGTGCATAATTATGAATCGCGTGTTTAACAGGTCGTTTCAATGTCATACATTCTCCGTTTCGGGTTCCGGCGATGCCTCAGCGTTCTGCTCATTATCACCGCTTCGGTCCCACGATGGAAATGGATCAGGTAAGGTTTGCCAGTAGCTCTTACCTTCCAGTAGCTCGTCATCGGTCAGCAGGCAGCGATCAAGTGCCTCTGTAACGCTTTCCTGATCCAGATTCTGACCAATAAACACCAGTTCCTGACGCATATCGCCAAACGGCTCAACCCACTGCGCCTTAATCGACTCAAGGTATTCCGGGTCGGTTGGCCAGTACTCTTCAGGTACCGCTTTCCAGAACATTCCGGCGAAGCCGTACCGGGCAATACCCCCCGCCTGACTCCATTGCCCTGCAAACTCCGGTCGCGTCGCCAGCCAGAAATACCCTTTCGAGCGGATCAGTTTTCCGTACTCTTTGGTGTTGTGCAGGAAATGGTGAAACTTCTCAGGGTGAAACGGGCGTCGGGCAGTATAAGTAAAACTTGAGATCCCATACTCTTCCGTTTCTGGGATGTGCTCACCGCGCATTTCCTTTAACCAGCCCGGCGCCTGCTGTGCCCGGTCAAAGTCAAAACTACCGGTGCCGAGTACTTCCCCCACATTAATATCGCCATGCTGGATGGGTACGATGCGCGCACTTGTGTTAAGCGTTCTGATGATCGCCTTCAAACGCTCAACGTCTTCCGCAGGCGCAAGGTCGGTTTTACTGATCAGGATAACGTCAGCAAACTCCACCTGATCGACCAGCAAATCACTGACGCTACGTTCGTCCTCTTCGCCCAGCGACTCGCCCGTTTCGGCCAGGGCTTTGGCCTCGTCGTAGTCGCGTATAAAGTTAACCGCATCCACAACAGTCACCATAGTATCCAGAGTCGCAACATCAGAAAGTGATGTGCCGTCTTCATCAGCGAAAGTAAAGGTTTCGGCGACAGGCAAAGGCTCTGATATACCAGTGGATTCAATCACCAGGTAATCGAACCGACCTTCTTTAGCCAGCTTTCCAACTTCGACCAGCAGGTCTTCACGTAATGTACAGCAGATACAGCCATTGCTCATTTCCACGAGCTTTTCTTCGCTGCGATTCAACGTCACCTCGTTACGGACGATGTTGGAATCGATATTGATTTCACTCATGTCATTGACGATAACCGCAACACGTCGCCCTTCACGATTATTCAGGATATGACTGAGAATCGTTGTTTTGCCTGCTCCCAGAAAACCTGAAAGCACGGTGACGGGAAGTTTTTCTGCGGGGGAAACTTGCATAGGAGGCCTCATCTCTCGGTCACGTCAGGGACGACGTCCAGTATATGTCTTGATAGCTAATGTTACCTTATAACATAACAATGAGACTAATCAAGAGATCCACTACAGGGGCTTCAATTGAGGCAAGTACCGCCCTGCAGTCTATATTCGAGTCAGGTGACAGTATTGTCAGCACCTGCGAGCTTCGAAGGCACATCGTCAGTTAAATGAGGAATAACTCCCACTGACGGGGGAGAGTGATGACCCTACTCGCATTTCGGCGGGTATAGAACACGTCGACGACATTATTTCCGACGTCTTTCAGGCACTCGATAAAGCCTGAATAAATAGGTAATAGAAAAGGAGTGGCTGAAGAATTTCATCCACTCCTTTTATACTCTCAGCGATAATGCTCTGAGCGCATGGCTCTGAATTCGCCCGGTGTCATACGCGTCCACTGTTTAAAGGCACGATAGAAAACGGCGGTATCCTTAAATCCTAGTAAAAAAGCAATATCGTCGAGGGTTAACTCATCGGCCAGTAGATATTCTTTTGCTTTGGTTAATCTCACATCGGCCAGCAACTCCCGGCAGCTCGTGCCTTCATCTGCCAGACGACGCTGCAGCGTTCTGGGCGTTACTGCAAGAATCTCAGCTAACAGTATTTTTGTTGGCTCGCCATAGCTCAGAAGAAGCTCAAGTAATAACCGGCAACGCTGACTCCAGCTCTCTTCGCTCACCTGCTGACGATGAATTACTTCAAGTGCCTGAATATCACGAAAGGCCTGCTCACTTAACGATGGCGATGCATCAAAATCACGAATTTCGTTCGTGCTGGTAAAGGTCACCTGGGTGAACGGCTCTCCAAATTCTGGGCAACAACCAAGCATGCGTTGATACTCTTCAGCAGGTAGTGCATTTGAGTTTGTAAAACGTACCGCTGAAGGTGTCAGTCCATAGCAGTCTAGGATGGCATCGCATGCGGATGAGACAACGCCTTCTATCTGATGACGGCTGACATAAATATCAGGGTGAGGATGAAAAGTAAGTGTTATCTCATCGGCGCCGCGCTCAACCCCCACGCTAAAAACATCTGTTGTAATGGTCAGGTAGCGCTTTAACATGCAGCAATAATCAAACAGAGTCAGATGATTCTGTTTGAAAAAGAATTCCAGGCGAGGGTGTTTACGGCTTGAGAATGGCCCAAGACGTAATCCAAGAGCATCCTCACCTAACCAGTCCGAAATAAGATCCAGGTTACGTCCGACAGACTCCGCCGAGACTCTGCACTGCCCGGCAAAGGAATCCATTAATCCTTCTACCATACGTTTTACGGCAAGATACTCGCTCTCTCTGTTTACACTCTCGAGAAAATCCTCAAGCGCTTGCAAATGGGAAACAACGGTATCTGCAGCAACGGTCGGTTCGACAGCAAAGACAGGTTTTTCAGGTCGGAGGGCGGCCATTGGCATGTCCTGCACTGATTGATAGCTCGCTTCTGTTTCCATGTTGAAATCCTCTTATGTCTCTTAAAAAGCCACCGTCTGCTGTGATGGCTTTATCCGCTACGTTCTCTACAAAGCGTTACAAAACTAGCCTGACTATCCCGCACCTGAATTCAGTTTGTCTCAATTCGTTATACGGATCGCCCGTGTTTGAGCGCTAGGCTGAACAGCACCACTCATTCACCAACTAACAATAATCACAGGTGTCCGATGAACACATCATATTCCGACAAACGGCGCGTTAAGCTGACCAACGCACTTAAATCCGCTCTGTTGTTTGTATTAATTGCTACTAGCCAGTACGCAAAGGCAACGACGACCACTGCCATCGCAATGGAAGGCTATATATACGGTTTCCCTATCGTTTTGATGGACGAAACCCGCAAAGGAATGACAGGTCCTGAGCGTTCCTGCACCTTCGGCGCAGACATTAATACCTTCAAGCACGTCTTCGAGCTGCCCGATCCCGACTTCAAAGCCGTCGTCCGACCCAACGTCGATACTCTTTATTCTTCTGCCATGCTGGACCTCTCAGAAAGTCCGGTTATTCTGACTCTTCCAGAGGTTACAGACAGATACGTACTGATGGCCCTTCTGGATGCATGGTCGAATAACTTTGCCGGAATAGATACAACTGGCGATAACACACTCGCTGGCCAGTACGTGATTACCGGCCCTCAGTGGCGCGGCCAGATTCCGCATAATATGACTCATATATCAGCACCTACCGATCTTGTATGGATCATTGGCCGGACCGAGCTACTGGCAGACAACGATATCGAGGCGGTCAACCGAATTCAGCGACAGTATCGTTTGAAGACTTACCGCAGCCGACGTGGCAGCGATCACAACCAGACTGTAGATTGCCTGAAAGACGACGAGAAAGAGCCCCCCATCGATGTCGTTCTCAAAATGAATGGTGAAGAGTTCTTCACGCGGCTATCCAGTCTGATGCTGGAAAACCCACCTCCCGCCGACCAGAAAGGCATGGAATGGTTACTAGGGCAGATAAACACAGGGCGCTATGCAAAAGGTGACGTCGAAGATTTACCACAACATAAAAAACGCGCGCTTGATGAAGGTATCCGCCTTGGGCAAGGCAGCATCGACGGTGCGAAAAAGCTTCTCGGTATTGGTGGATGGGGGCCGAACCCAAAACTGATTCCGCTAGGAGATTACGGTAAGCGATATTTTATAAGAGCAGTGGTTGCCCAGGTCGGGTTTGGGGCCAATCAGAATAAATACGCTGTCTACCAGAATGCTGAAAGAGATAGCCAGTTGCAGAAAATGCACGGCAATAATGATTACACCTTTACCCTGAAGGCGGATGATATGCCAGATGTCGGGGCCTTCTGGTCGATTACCGCGTACGGTGATGATGGATTCCTGAAAGACAACACGCACGCATCTTCTCTAGGAATCGAGCGTTATGCACTGAGTAGTAATACGCCTTTAGAGCTGGATGAAAATGGTGATACCACTCTTTATATTTCATCTCAGCCACCACAAGGCGTTCCATTGAGTAACTGGCTTCCGGTGCCTACTGATTATTTTCAGTTAACGCTACGTTTCTATGATCCGGGAGAGCAGATACTGAATGCGGAATGGCAAGCGCCTGCGGTAGAAAAACAATAACGTACCTTTCAGCTGGGCTGTACCGTATCAGATACAGATGCGGTCACGGCCCTCATTTTTGGCTTGATACAGTTTTTCGTCAGCACGTTTCAGTAGTGTGTAATACGAATTATCTTTATCCGGCATGGTAACGGCAATGCCGATGCTTATCGTCAGTCTCACTGTTTGGTCTTTCATCACAATAGGCTCTGAACGCATGGCAGTCCATATCTGACGCGACAGTATATGAGCCGCTGAGGCTTCTGTATCTGGCAGCAAAATAACAAACTCCTCGCCACCATACCGGAATGCCATATCCGCCGGACGGTTCAGCACATCCTGTATCCGTAACGCTGTCTGACGCAGTGCCTCATCGCCGAACGCGTGTCCCTGAGAGTCATTAAGATTTTTAAAGTAGTCGAGGTCCAGCATAATCAAGGAGAGGGACTTACCCTCTCTCGCGCCGCGATCATATTCTCGCTCCAGAACTTCATCAAAGTGACGCCTGTTGTACAACCCCGTCAGAGAGTCGGTTGTACTGATTTTCTCCAGGCGAGCATTTGCCTCCCTTAACTCTTGTGTCCGTGCTTTAACCTCCTGGTCCAGGCGCATATTCTGTTCTCGTTCAGTTTCGAGTAACAAGGCCTGAGCATGAGCAGTATCCCGCTGTGCCCGTTCTCGAAGCTCCTTCTCCATAGCCATTCGCACGGATAGAGCAAACGCGAAGAGCAATACCTGCAACAGCTGTCCCAGGGCCAGAGCATTATCCAGTAGCAGACTATTATTAAAGACCCCAAGCTTGCCGAGAATGTACGATGCACTCCCCAGCGTGTACATGAGTCCGGCAACGAAGACTGCAAACGCCGGCGGGTATCCACGACGCATCCTCACAACGACCATGGTCGCGCAAACAAGAAACGTCATCATGGAGAGGAGCAGTGTCGGGTATATCACCTCGGCATATGGCATGTTGAGACTCAGAACAACCATTACCGTCGACGTCGCCGCCAAAGCCGTCGCCGCCAGGTATATCCAGCGGTGGCTCTCGCAGATCTTCACAACTTTAGAAATATAGAGTGCACCAAATACGTTCGAAGTATTAATCAGAGTGCTGACCGCAATGTTGTTCCAGGCCGGCGACTCAGGCCACAGAAACTGGTAACTTCGCCCCCACAGTGTGGCCTGGATAAGCGCCATAGCCAATGACAGGCCACTGAAATAGAGATAACTACGATCCCCGGATGATAGAAAAATCAGTGCGTGATAAAGCCCTAGCATAACCACAGCACCGAAAAACAACCCTTGAATCCAGGCACTGTTTTCCATTGTTTGCCTGAGTACAGCGTCTTCAGAAATGGTCATCGGGACTTCAAGAGATGATCCTGACTGAACTCTCAGATACACAGATCCAGATAAAACTGATGAAGGCAGAGGTACGGTAAACTCCGGCCTCAACAAAACACGCTCAACAAAGCTGAGTCGATCCCCCAAAGGATAAGCAGAGAGCAGGTTCTGATGTTCATCAAGAATAAAAACCTGCACATCGTCGAGCATGGGATAATTAACACTCAACCAGACGGCATCGCCCGGGTTGCTGTAGCGAAAGGTTAGCCAGACGGCCGCATCGGTATAGCCAAACTGAGGTGGGTACTCCCGCACTTTCTCGAACGACTGAGTCACTACATCCTCGAGACCGTAGTTACCCTGTTCATCGAGAAAGTAAGAGACCTCAGGTACTATGCGGCCAAAACCTGGTGATAGCCTGTGCTCGTGCAGCCCTGCTTCTGTGCCCAGCGCCGAGACGCTCAGAAGCACTGCCGACATAAAAGCAGCACCCTGAAATGAAACACTAGATAACAAAAGCGCAATGAGTCCCCGCATTGGCCGCTCCTCAATTTTACAGCTCTCAGTGTATGTAAAATTTCCTGAGCATCCTGTGAAGTTCTGTTAACTTCCGGTGATATTGCATATAAAAGTGTGTGCTTTTAGTCGTTATGTGAGCAACAGCACAGATCCATAACTGACCACATTTGTACGCACGCCGTCAGTTGTGATCCGCACGTCTACGCTATTTAGTGCAGGCTTCGTTTATGAACCAGATAGTACACCGCAGGAACGACCAACAAAGTGAGCACCAGGGCACTGACCATGCCGCCAACCATAGGTGCAGCGATACGGCTCATAATCTCTGAGCCGGTGCCAGTTCCCACCAACACAGGCAGTAGACCAACGATGATAGCGGCGGCCGTCATGGCTTTGGGCCACACCCGCAGGGCTCCCCCTTCCATAACAGCCTGACGAAGATCCTCAACTGACAGCTCTCTGCCTGCCTTATCTGCCAGCGCCCTACGTTGCTCTAAGCACTGATTCAGAAATACCAGCATGATCACGGATAATTCTGTCGCGACACCCGCCAGTGCGATAAACCCAACACCAGCAGCAACCGACATGTGATATCCAAGCAAGTACATAAGCCAGACGGAACCGACTAATGCTAATGGAAGGCTGGCAATAATAATCGCGACGTCTGAAAAACGACGGAAGTTCATGGCCAGTAACAGAACGATCATTGCCAGAGTCAAAGGGACAATATAAGTCAGCTTTTCTTTCGCCCGCTGCATATATTCGTATTGCCCGGCCCACGTCAGGGAATACCCGGGTGGCATATCAAGCTCTGAATTCAGTCGGTTTCTGGCTCGTTCGATGTAAGTGGCAAAATCAACGTCGCCGACGTCAATGTATGTCCAGCCACTGGGGCGACCATTTTCGCTTTTGATGACAGGAGGGCCGCTCTCCACACGTATATCGGCAATATCCCCTAGCTGGATATGAGCACCTGATTCGGTCACAACCAGCAGCTTCTGCAATGCTTCGGGTGAATCCCGGTAGGATTGCGGATAACGCACATTCACTGGATAACGCTCCAGCCCTTCTACGGTCGTCGTCAGCGTCTGGCCGCCCACAGACGACGCAATAATGTCATGCACATCTGCCATATTCAGACCGTAACGGGCTGCAGCCCAACGATCCGGCTCAATCGTAATATACCGACCGGCGGACACGCGCTCTGAGTACACCGAGCGGGTACCTTCAAGCTCGCCCAGTATTTCCTCAAGCGCCCTACCGATCGACTCAATCTGATTGAGATCCGGGCCAGATACTTTAATGCCTAAAGGCGTTTTAATCCCCGTGGATAACATATCGATCCGGGTTTTAATGGGCATCACCCAGGCATTGGTCAGGCCGGGAAATTTCACCAGCGCATCCAGTTCCGCTTTGAGCTTGTCGGTAGTCATGCCGTCGCGCCACTCACTTTTGGGATGAAGCTGGATAAAGGTTTCAATCATGGTTAACGGGGCCGGATCTGTTGCCGTCTCTGCGCGACCGATTTTTCCGAATACGCTTTTCACCTCAGGTAGGGTAGCGATCAGTTTGTCCGTTTGCTGTAACAGCTCCCGGGCTTTACCCACTGAGATTCCTGCATAGGTCGTCGGCATATACATCAGATCGCCTTCATCCAGCTCCGGCATAAACTCGCTGCCCAGTTTATGCGCCGGCCAGAGTGTCGCCAGTACGATGATGAATGCCGACACAATGACAGCTAGCGGATAACGCAGCACACCTTTCAGTAAGGGTTGGTACATCCCCACGAGAAAACGGTTCACCGGATTGCTCGATTCACTGCGGATTTTTCCGCGCACGAAGTACCCCATCAGCACCGGGACCAGCGTAATCGCAAGCGCGGCACTGGCAGCCATGGCGTAGGTTTTAGTGAATGCCAGTGGCGAGAACATCCGACCTTCCTGTGCCTCCAGGGTAAACACGGGGATAAAACTGACAGTAATAATTAACAGGCTGAAAAATAATGCCGGGCCGACTTCAGAAGCCGAGCGAATAACAATCTCCCAGCGGTTAGCCGCAGTGACTTTCGTACGCTCCATATGCTTATGCATGTTTTCAATCATGACGATAGCACCATCTATCATGGCACCAATGGCAATCGCGATACCGCCTAGCGACATAATATTCGCGTTCAGTCCCTGTAATTTCATCACCAGAAATGCAGCCAGAATGCCCACCGGCAAACTGATTAATGCTACAAATCCCGAGCGGATGTGGAAAAGGAATAACAGGCAGACCAGAATAACAACGATGAATTCTTCGGCGAGTTTTTCCCAGAGATTATCCACCGCGCGGTTAATTAACTCAGAGCGGTCATACACAGGAATAACCTCGACACCATCCGGTAATCCGGGCGCTAATTCATTCAGCCGTGCCTTCACGGCATTAATGGTATCTGCAGCATTTTCACCGTAGCGCATGACCACGATGCCACCGACCACTTCACCCTGGCCATTCAGTTCAGCAATACCACGACGCATCTGCGGGCCCAGTTCAACCCGAGCAACGTCTTTCAGAAGCAGCGGTGTACCGGACTCTGATAAACCCAGCGGAATCTGCTCGATGTCTTCACGACTCTCAAGATAACCGGTTACACGGATCATGTATTCGGCCTCGGCCATTTCGATCACCGAGGCACCGCTTTCCTGATTTGCGCGTTTTACCGCATTACGGACATGCGCGAGAGGAAGGTCAAACGCACGCAAGGCTTCTGGATCAATAACGATCTGATACTGGCGCACCATGCCGCCAAGGCTGGCTACTTCTGAGACGCCTTCAACCGACTGCAACTCGTATTTCAGAAACCAGTCCTGAAGTGTGCGTAGCTGGCTGAGGTCGAGATTGCCCGTCGGGTCTGTCAGAGCATAGATATACACCCAACCAACACCGGTGGCGTCCGGGCCAAGCTGTGGCTTTGCCTGCTCAGGCAGTTCGGGTGCTATTTGCGACAAGTATTCCAACACGCGGGAACGCGCCCAGTACATATCAGTGTCATCATCAAAAATGACATAAACATAAGAGTCACCGAAGAATGAAAAACCACGGACGGTCGTTGCGCCCGGCACCGACATCATGGCGGTACTCAATGGGTAGGTGACCTGGTTTTCAACAACCTCAGGAGACTGGCCGGGATAACTGGTTTTAATAATGACCTGAACATCAGATAAATCAGGGATCGCATCAACGGGCGTATTTTTTACTGACCATAGCCCGGCTCCGGCCAGTATCACAGTCACCAACAGCACCATCAGGCGATTATGGACAGACCAACGAATGACAGCCTCAATCATGGTCAGCTCCTTCGTGAGTTTCCGCAGCGTGACTCCTATCCGTTTCTTTGCTCATGTCGTCGCTTGAGGCTGGGTAAATCTCGGTGACGGCAAATTCACCATTCGAGACTTCAAATACAAAATGGATACTGTCACCAGCATTCAAACCAGAAAGATCAAGCTGGTCGGACAAACTGAAATCCATAGTGGCGGCCGGCCGATTCCATTTTTTAATCGGCCCGCGACTGATGTTGGCAACCCGCGCCTCCTTATCAAGACGGTTAATGACACCATCAGCCATGGCACTGGATGCCTCTGTAGTTGACGGAGCCTTGTGCTCAGACATCACCATTTCATGTTCGAAACGACTTAAATCAGCTTTTTTGGCTGATTCAGAATCGATCATAAAGTGTGCAGAAATAACGACTTCATCACCCACTTCCAGACCACGATGTATTTCAACAGAGTCAGCATCTGAACGACCGGTTTCTACCGGGACTGAGCGGTATTTTCCGGCTCCTGTTTTTAACACCACACGAGTGCCCTCAGCGACGCGGATAACGGCATCACGCGGGATGAGCAAGGTTTCGCTTGCCGAAGCTTTTATCACCACGCTGGCGTACATTCCCGGCCTCAGCATATCTGTAGGGCTGGTCAGGCGAATACGAACCTGAGCTGTGCGGGTCGCTGTATCCATAGCGGGATAGATATAATCGACAACGCCAGTCCATACATTCCCCGGAGACGCCTGGCTGGTTACCTCAACGGATTCGCCACCTTTAATAAAACTCAGATCGTCACTGAAGACATCGGTGGTTATCCAGACCTGCGACGCCTGCGCCAATGTCATGATTTCTGTCCCCGGCACGACGTACATACCCTGACGGACATTTAACTGATCTACGATACCTGATTGCGGTGCCCGCATAGTTAATGTCTGACTGACGCGACGGGTATTTTCGATCTGCCGGATAATGTCATCAGGCACCTGCAACGCCTGCAGTCGTAAGCGAGATGCCGATGCGAGTTGTTGATTTCCGCGACGCAGGGCAAGCAGATATTCTTCCTGTGCATTAACCAGCGTGGGCGAATAAATGTCGTAAAGGGGCGCGCCTTTTTCTACCGGCTCCCCTTCAGATCGCACATGCAGTTTTTCGATCCAGCCTTCGGTGCGTGGATGCATATGAACGACAAAGTCATCGTTATATTCGACATAGCCTGCCGAACGAATCACCGGATTGAGCATTCCAGTCCTGACCCCGGCCGTACGCACACCAAAACTGTGCTCGAGTGCAGGAGCAACACGAACGGTGCCGGCAGCGTCTTCCTTAGCGTCCTCCTCATAGACAGGTACCAGATCCATTCCCATAGGCGACTTGCCCGGCCCATCGCGGCGATAGTCCGGGTCCATCGGAGCAACCCAGTACAGCGGCTCGTTATTTTTTTGAGCATTGCCACCGCCGTCAGAGTGACCACCTGAAAACTGACCAGCACTCCAGAAAACGAAAAGACCGAAGGCAATCCCCGCAGCAAATATCACTGAATTATTTTTCATTGTTAATTTCCCTTGCTGATATAGAGCCTGACGTCGGCGATTCGGTTGATGACAGGGCCGTCGCAGATAAATAACGAATATTCGCCAGTGTGCGGTGCAGGCTGGTTTCTATTTTTAATCGGGCGAGGCGTGTATTAAGTACAGATGTGCGTGCTTTCACTACAGAGGGAAAATCACCACGATCAGAGTGATACGCAGACAACGCAGCAGATGCCTGTTCCTGCACCTGCGGCAATAACTGCTGCTGATAAAAGGTTTTGCGTTCATACAGATAAGCGTATTCAGTGATCGCCGCCGACAGTGCACTTCGCATGCGGCGTAACAGCAAGACCTTCTCCGTGCGCAGCGCTTCCGTATCAGCTACTGCAGCACTAACTTCCCGGTCCTGACGGTTACCGGTAAATAATGGCAGATCGAAAGTCACTCCGACCGACATCAGATCCGCACGGTTATTGCCCATCAGATCATCATCACGGTACCCGTATTTTGCTGTCAGCCCCCAGGCTGGGCGATAAGACTGACGCGCGAGGGCCTCTCCAGTTTCACTCGACTGGATACGACGTTCAAATGCCAGTACCTGTGGATGCTGGATGACGGTTTCTGCGGTGGGGAGCTGATCTGGTGTCGGCCCTTTGGATAACCCGACAAATTGCCCTGACTCAAAAACCTCCCCGGACTCACTCAGCCACTCGCCCAGTTGTTGACGGGTAACCGCTAATGCTTGCCTGAGTTCGGCAAGACGATCTTCAAGGCGAATCAGCTCGACGTTGGCCTCAACCACATCCTGCTGGCGGGCACTGCTGTCCCACAGTTTTGG
>NZ_DDKU01000002.1:21809-26468 GCF_002339775.1 Thalassolituus sp. UBA2590 | reverse complement strand
ATTTAACAACGGAGCACAGTAGCCGCCACTTACAGCAATGGCGGACACACCGGCTTCGGTCAGATAATCATCCGCGTAATCGAAAATAGCACCTGCATGAGAATCGCCAATGATGGCGTATCTGAGCTCTCCCTCACCGACAAGGCAAAATTCACCCGTCGCCATCTCTTCAACTGACCGGCGCCCTTTCTTGTGACAATAACTCTCTCGAACATTAGGAATTTCTTTCAATGCCTCAACGACGTCCAGGCCACTTCTTTCTGGAAAGCCGCGTTGATGGTCAATGGCTCCTCCCACGATCACTATGCTGATTAAACCTGTAGCAGACAAAGCAAAAATAGCTTTTCGACTGCGGCTGATTTTCAGGTTCTTCCTGAACGGTGTTTCTACGTACTTCCAGGTGAGGGTAGCGAGAGCCAGTGAAGCAACTACAAGTGCCAGCATAATTTCCTCATGCGGCTCATGTAATGACCGAATTCTTGCAAAAGCAAACAGCGGCTGGTGCCAAAGATAGAATGAATAACTAATCAAGCCTAAGAAGACGAAACCGCGAAGACTGAGCAACCGGGCGACCCAAGTACCGGAAGCGGCATATAGAATAATCAAGGCAGTGCCGACCACAGGAAGTAAGGCATACATCCCTGGGAAGGGTGTTTCTCCATCATAGATAAACACGGATACAAGGACAGCAATCAGTCCCAGGACAGAAAGCAGGTTACTTCTCTGTGCGCCATTCTGATGGATATGTAAAGCGAGCAATGAACCGGTAAAAAGCTCCCATGCGCGAGTATGAGGTAGATAGAAATTGGCTTCGGGCGCATGTATCAAGCTCCACTCACTCATCGCCAGACTCACCAGAGACGCAACCAGAATGCCCCAGAACAAACGTCGAGCGCCAAACTTCCAGAACGCAGCAAGAATCAGCGGAAACAACAGATAGTATTGTTCTTCCACCGCAAGACTCCACGTATGCAATAAAGGCATCGCCTCAGAAACAGGAGAGAAGTAATCATTCTCCTGCCAGAAAAATACGTTCGAGGAGAAAGTACCAACAGCGACTAAGCTCTTGCCAAAACCGATAAGCTCTTCAGGGACCATCCATAACAAAGCAAAGGGTATGCATGTCAAAGCGACAAAAAACAGCGCGGGAAGTATCCGTTTAGCCCGCCGCTCATAGAAATCTGCAATACTGAAACGTCCAGCTTTCAGATCTTCGATAAGAAGCGTGGTAATGAGATAACCACTGATGACAAAAAACACATCAACCCCGATGTAACCGCCCTGGAACCATTGAAAACCAGCATGAAAAAGTACGACGGGTAAGACAGCGACGGCTCTTAAGCCATCTATCTCTGGACGATATTGCAAATCTAAAACCTTATTCTTGTCTATGACGCGGGAGCGATTGTAACGCAAATGTCATACGAACACTGTAAGGGTCGAAGTGCTTGTAATGAATACCAACTCTTAGGAAACATTCAGAAAAGAAGAAGACGGCATCCTGTAGCCGCCTCTCCTGATAACACCTGATCTAACATCATAAACCAGCTGAGTATTTCATCTGGCTCGAAGAAGGCTTCCATGCTTTGAGTGAACCTGATAGAACGACAACGCCACAGGTAAAAAAGAAAAAGAAGATCAGCTTATGATCAGATCATCCGAGTTCTTGCTGTAGTCGATCGCGACATCCAGCACGTGTACACCGCCTTTCTTCAACGCCAGATCCAGGGTCTCTTTGTACTCCATCACCGTAGCTACTCGGTGACCTTTGGCTCCGTAACTTTCAGCGTACTTTATAAAATCCGGGTTATTAAATTCGAGTCCGTAATCCTGCAGCCCCTCATTACCCTGTTTCCATCGAATCATCTGCAAAGACTCGTCATTAAGAATAACGACAACCAGATCAAGGTTCATGCGTACCGCAGTCTCGAGTTCCTGCGAGTTCATCATAAAACCGCCATCGCCGACCACGGTGACGACCTGCTTATCCGGGTAAATTGTTTTTGCACCGATCGCTGATGGCAACCCCGCGCCCATCGTCGCCAGCGCGTTATCAAGCAGCAGGGTGTTTTCCATGTAGGTTTCGTAGTGACGGGCAAACCAGATTTTGTACATGCCGTTATCAAGCGTAAGGATACCGTCCTTATCGATACCCGTACGGGTCGCATTAACGAGCACCTGAGGCGTAATGGTTTCAGCGGAAGCTACACTCTGCTCGAACCAATCATCGAGTTTCTGTTTTGCTTCTTTGTGGAATTGCGTATCCCAGTGACTCAGATCTTTCGTTTTTAAAGCCTGAGTAATCTGCCAGATAGCATTAGCTATATCACCAATGACCTCACACTGGGGATAGTAGATATCGTTCACTTCCGCCGATTCGAAGTTTATGTGAACCACCGGACGCTCCCCCGTCATAATAAACGGCGGCTTCTCGACAACATCGTGGCCAATATTAATCACCAGATCGGCCTTCTCGATGGTACTGTGCACGTAATCATCGCTACTTAATGCTGCGGTGCCGGCATATTGAGGCAAGGATTCACAAATCACCCCCTTACCCATCTGCGTCGGTACGAAAGGAATATCGTACGTCTGAACCAGCTCAGTAAGTATCCGCGAAGTACGTTTTCGATTACTGCCTGCGCCGACAATCAGGATCGGTCGGGTCGCCTTTTCCAGCAAAGCCACCACATGCTCAATCGCTTTTTCTTCAGCCACTGGGCGTCGCGGCTTAGAGATAGGGATTGGACGGTATTTAATTTTCTCACTGGCAATGTCTTCTGGAACTTCCAGCATCACTGCACCAGGGCGCTCTTCCGTCGCCAGCCTCACGGCCTCTCTGACCGTTGCCGCCGCCATGGAACCTTCAACGAGCTGCTTAGAAAACTTAGTGATCGGCCCCATCAGATCAACCACGTCGATAATCTGAAAAGCGCCCTGTTTACTATGGCGGATGGGCTTCTGACCGGTAAGCAGGATAAACGGCATCGCGCCCAGCTGGGCATAGGCAACACCTGTCACGGCATTGGTTGCGCCCGGGCCAAGTGTCGTGAGGCAAACAGCAGGATTACCGGTCAGACGCCCAATGGTTGCTGCCGCAAATGCAGCCCCCTGCTCGTGCCGGGTGACGATATATTCGAGGGAAGACTCGCGGATCGCCTCAAGAACGGCCAGATTTTCCTCTCCGGGCACACCGAAAACGTACTTAACACCTTCTGCTTCAAGACTCTTGATCAACGCCTGCGCTGTATTCATCTACCCTATCTCCAATGTCACTTGTACTGGTTTTGTATAGGTTAACGAATATAGGAGAGGCTAAGAAGGAAATAGTTTCTTATAATTTAAATAGGGGCCGCTTAATACATTAAGAGTCCAACACCCAGCAACGTGGATTGCTTTTATAACCTATGTGTTCGTAGTAAGTGTTCGCTGCAGGAGCGGCAATCAATATAATCTTACAGCCAGGTTGTAACTGCTTTTTTGTCAGAGCCTGAAGCTCCTTACCTATCCCTGCCGCCTGATATTCTCTGCTCACCGCCAAGTCTGACAAATAGCAGGCATAATAAAAATCCGTCATGCTTCGGGCAATACCGACTAACTCGTCCCCAACCCACGCAGTAACCACAAGGTTGCTATTGGTAATCATGCCTTCGATGCGGGCTCTATCCTGAACAGGGCGGCGCTCTCCGAGCGTAGACGTTTCAAGTACCCTCAGGAACTGCTCTGTGGTAACGGGGGCATTGATCTTATATTCAATAGTCATATCTATGGGCTACTCTGGCTAGCATCTATTCATTTTTGATTGTTTGCTTAAGCTGTTTGCTCCGAAGCACAAGATAAAGAGCGAAACCAACCGCAACACCGGGAACAATACCAATAAGCAGGCAAATCCATCCGTGACGAATTGAATACGCCTTAGCTTCATATACAACCCAAACGGCAAGTACAAACCAGCACACGATAACATCTGTGGAGTAACCACTGGAATACGGATTCACAAAGCCCGCTGCAAATGCACCCCAAATATCCGGGTTGGCAATCAGAGGGGGAATCACGACGATAGCAAAGAATACCGAAAAGAAGACAGCAGCGGCGATCAGTAATCTTCTGAAGAGCGTTTCAGACACGATCCTTCTCCGAAACAGTAGTGCGTTAAGAACAGCAATTAAATTCCTGTTTCATACTACACGAGAAAAGTCGCAACTCTATTAAGCTTTCTATACCGTTCTGATCAGGTTAAGCATTCGCTAAAACATGCGTTTTCAGGAAAGCTCACTAAGTTTTGCTGTTACAGCATCAAGAATCGGTCCATTGGCCTCAGGAAACTGGAAATCTGCGAGCTTAGAGTAATGCACCCAGCGGACTTCCTGCCCTTCTGCGCCATGGGCAAGCAGTGCATTATTCATAGGTACGTCGACCCAGAGCACTTCAAGGAGAACAGATTTATCCGGATAGTTGAAAGGAATTTCCATCAGAGGAGACATGTGTTCTGTTGTGACGGGAAGTGCGACTTCCTCATCAAGTTCACGCACCAGAGCATCAGCGGTCGTTTCACCGGCTTCGACTTTGCCTCCGGGAAACTCCCAGAGGCCACCCTGATGTTTGTCGTCCGGGCGGCGTGCAATGAGGATGTCCTCATTGACGACCGCCACGGCAACA
>NZ_DDKU01000002.1:0-21492 GCF_002339775.1 Thalassolituus sp. UBA2590 | reverse complement strand
GACCGCCACGGCAACAGCAACATGTACTTGTTTCATAGACTAAACCGCTTAATCAGGAACGATAGTCGGCGTTAATTGAAACGTATTCGTGCGACAGGTCACAGGTCCAGAGACGCTCATTGACGTCGCCGCGTCCAAGTTGAATTCTGATGGTGAACTCAGACTGTGCCAGAACGGCTGCACCTTTTTCTTCGGTGTAGCTATCGCAACGTCCTCCGTCTTCAACGATCTGAACATCATCCAGATAAATCTGTACTTTATCGAGATCGAAATTCTGAACACCAGAGCGTCCGACGGCGGCCAGGATACGTCCCCAGTTTGCGTCAGAGGCGTATAACGCGGTTTTTACCAGGGGAGAATGCGCGACAGTGTAAGCGACATCTAAAGCTTCTTTCTGGCTTGCAGCGCTCTCTACGTCGATAGTGACGAACTTGGTCGCGCCCTCGCCATCACGCACAATAGCTTGCGCCAATACGCGGAAGACTTCTTCCAGTGCAGCAAATACGGCTTCCCCCGCTTTACTGCCTTCGTCGCTGTCATCTACAACAACGCCAGACTGCCCGGTTGCCATCAACATACAGGAGTCGTTGGTGGAGGTATCACCGTCGATAGTGATGCGGTTAAAGGACTTATCTGCCAATTTACGCGCCCAGTCTTGCATCACCGCAGCCGGAATTTTTGCGTCCGTTGCAATAAAACCAAGCATGGTCGCCATGTTCGGCATGATCATACCCGCGCCTTTTGACAGGCCAGTAATGGTCACGGTTTTGCCGTCGATTTCAATCTGCTTGCTGTAGCCTTTAGGCAGTGTGTCTGTGGTCATAATGCCACGACCCGCACGTGCCCAATTGGCTTCGGTAAGATTCTCCAATGCCGCTGGAATACCGCGTTCGAACGCTTCCATATTCAATGGCTCACCGATCACACCGGTCGAGAATGGCAGAACCTGTTCAGGGGTAACGCCTGTGGCTTTCGCCAGCATCTCGCAAGACAACTCAGCGTTTTTAAAGCCCTTAGGGCCAGTACCTGCGTTCGCGTTACCGGTATTGATCAACAGGTAACGTGGGCTCGCCTTTTCAAGATTGCGTCGGCAGATATGCACAGGAGCCGCACAGAATGCGTTGGTCGTGAATACCCCCGCGACTTCCGTGCCTTCTGCCAGTTCGAAAATCACCATGTCGTCGCGGTCTTTCTTACGAACTCCCGCTTGGGCAACGCCCAGACGAACACCTTTTACAACTGCAAAGTCTTCAAAAACAGTGAAATTAACGGCCATTTTCGATCAATCTATCCTCAGGCAATTTTGCCGTGGCAATGTTTGTATTTTTTACCCGAACCACAAGGGCATGGATCGTTGCGACCAACCTTGTCGCCTTCGCGAACAAAAGGTTTAGCCTGGTCTTCACCTTCTGCAGCTGGCGCATCATCGTTGCCCAATGCAGAGTCAGCATCTTCGTGCTGGAACTGAGCGCGTGCAAGCTGGGCTTCAGCTTCGAGACGGCGACGCTCTTCTTCTTCTTTGATTTCTTCTTCGCGGCGGAGACGAATATGGCTCAGAACACGAATGGTGTCGTGTTTAATGTTCCGCAGCAGCTCTTCGAACAAACCAAAGGCTTCACGCTTGTATTCCTGTTTCGGGTTTTTCTGCCCGTAACTGCGCAGGTGAATCCCCTGACGCAGGTGATCCATAGTTGCGAGATGTTCTTTCCAAAGATTATCAAGCACCTGAAGCATCATCTGGCGCTCAACCTGACGCATGGTTTCGGCACCGATAACGGCTTCTTTTTCCTGATACGCTTTATTGATCTCGTCGAGAATACGCTCACGGAGATTTTCTTCGTATAACTTGGTGTCTTCGTCCAGCCACTTCTGAACTGGCAATTCGATAGCGAACTGAGCCATCAGGTGACGCTCAAGACCTTCGATATCCCACTGCTCTGCCAGGCTCTGTGGCGGGATATAATCACTGATGGCTTCCTGCACAACATCTTCACGGATGTTGCTGATGACATCAGAAATATCGCCCATTTCCATCAGGTCGTTACGCTGACCATAGACAACACGGCGCTGGTCATTGGCAACGTCATCATATTCAAGCAGCTGTTTACGAATATCGAAGTTGCGTCCTTCAACTTTACGCTGCGCCTTTTCTACAGCATTGGTCACCATACGGTGCTCGATAGATTCACCGTCTTTCATGCCCAGTGCCTGCATCATGTTACGCATGCGGTCAGACATAAAGATGCGCATCAGGCTATCTTCAAGAGACAGGAAGAAACGCGTTGAACCTTTATCACCCTGACGACCAGCACGACCACGCAGCTGATTGTCGATACGACGGGATTCATGGCGCTCAGTACCAATGATGTGCAGACCACCGGCTTCAAGCACCGCATCATGGCGCTCCTTCCATTCCGCTTTAATACGCTCAATCGTTGCAGGGTCAGGGTTATCGAGAGCATCAACCTCAGATTCCCAGTTACCACCAAGCATAATGTCGGTACCACGACCGGCCATGTTAGTTGCGATGGTTACCGCTCCCGGACGACCCGCATCAGCGATGATCTGAGCCTCACGCTCATTTTCTTTCGCGTTAAGAACGTTGTGCTCAACCTTAGCTTTCTTGAGTACACCAGAGATGTATTCTGACGACTCAATCGAGGCGGTACCGACCAGAACAGGTCGACCCTGAGCGGTAATCTCGCGAATTTCTTCAACGACTGCATCGTGCTTCTCACGCTGAGAAGCATAAATCACATCGTTATAGTCAATACGCTGAACCGGACGGTTGGTCGGAATAACAACAACATCCAGACCGTAAATCTGATTAAATTCGAACGCTTCGGTGTCCGCTGTCCCCGTCATACCAGAAAGCTTGTCATACAGACGGAAGAAATTCTGGAACGTCGTTGAAGCCAGCGTCTGGCTTTCTGCCTGAATCTTCAGACCTTCTTTCGCTTCTACGGCCTGGTGCAGACCTTCACTCCAGCGACGGCCTGGCATGGTACGCCCGGTGTGCTCATCAACGATGACCACTTGCCCGTTCTGAACGATGTAGTCGACGTTTTTCTGGAACACGGCGTGCGCTTTCAGGGCCGAATGCACATGGTGCAGCAGACTCAGGTTACCCGCAGAATAAAGACTGTCACCTTCCTGCAGAACACCGGCATTCGTCAGCATTTCTTCTACGAATTCATGACCTTCTTCAGTCAGTTCTATAGAACGGCTTTTCTCATCTACAAAGAAATGCCCGTCAACTGGCTGGCTGTCATCTTCGGATGCTTCACCCTGACGCAACTGAGGAATCAGCTCGTTGATCTGGCGATACAGTTCTGAATGGTCATCCGCCGGACCAGAGATAATCAGTGGCGTACGCGCTTCATCAATCAGGATCGAGTCGACCTCATCCACAATGGCAAAGGCGAGGTCACGCTGAACTTTCTGCTCTTTGGAGAACGCCATATTGTCGCGCAGGTAATCGAAACCGAACTCGTTGTTGGTACCGTAAACAACGTCACACTCGTATTGTGGTTTCTTGTCCTGTGGCGCCATGCCCGGAACGACCGTGCCTACGGTCATACCAAGGAATTCAAACAGTGGACGGTTCCAGTCTCCATCACGGCGAGCCAGATAGTCGTTCACGGTCACAACGTGAACACTCTTACCCGTCAGCGCGTTCAGATAAGAAGGCAGTGTCGCTACCAGGGTCTTACCCTCACCGGTACGCATCTCGGCGATACGCCCTTCATGCAGCGAGATACCACCAATCAACTGGACGTCGAAATGGCGCATCCCCATTACGCGGCGACTGGCTTCGCGACAAACAGCGAATGCTTCGGGCAGGAGATCGTCCAGCGACTTACCTTTCTGGATAGCCTCGCGGAATTCGCCTGTTTTTGCACCCAGCTGCTCATCGCTGAGTGCTTTCATGCCTTCTTCGAGCGCGTTGATGCGGGCGACGATCTTGCCCATACGTTTGAGTTCACGGCTGTTCTTACTGCCGAAAACTTTGCGGAAAATGTTACCAATCATGAGGTTGTGTCTGTCCGTAAAATATTCTGGTACGACGATGCCCGGGCATAGCGTAAAGCAAAGTGCTAAAGGCTACTGAGTTGCCGGGGTGTTGACAAGATGGGAGAGGGTTTTATTCAGCGAGGACGTCGATGAATGTAGGCAGCAGGGTCGACGCTGCGTCCGTTTTTGAAGACTTCGAAGTGTACATGCGGACCAGTTGAGCGGCCAGTACTGCCCATCAGTGCAATCACATCGCTCTTGCGAACGATATCACCGACACTGACTTTGATCTCTTTACAATGCGCGTAACGGGTTTTGTAGCCGTTACCGTGGTTCACTTCGACCAGATTACCGTAGCCGTAGCGTGGACCTGAATATGTGACAACACCTGCCGCCACTGCGACGATGTCAGAGCCGTCTTTACCGGCAAAGTCGACACCTGCATGCCACGCGGAACGACCTGTAAAAGGGTCCGCACGGTAGCCATAACGCGATGACATCCAGCCTTTAGTGATCGGTCGCCCTGCGACGAAGGTATCTTCGCTAAGTTTCTGAGCTGCGAAGAGATCATCAAGGATATCGAGCTGCTGCTCGCGGCTGGTAATACGATCTGCGAGTTGCTGAATCGCGTTAGAGATTTCAGGAACCTGATAATTGCTCTCTGGTGCAGCAATAGGACCACCCACCGATGGGGCAACACCAAAATCAAATTCGTCTGTTGGCAGGCCAGCAGAATCAACCAGGCGTTCGCCTACCGCATCAATACGCATAACACGGCTCTGGATTTCAGCCAGCCGCACAGTAAGCGCAGCCATTTCCTGCTCTGCAGAATGCCTTAAAGCCTGCAGCTCTTCACGCTGCTCTACGAGATCGCGCTCCCAGGCTTTAGCGGCATCTGGGGCCAAAGCCATATCACCACTCAGGCGCTCAGCAAGCCAATAGCCCGCAGCACCCATTGCCATAGGCAGGGCAAACAAAAGACCCAGTAACAGGTGTTTCACCGTACTGGTCAGTTTGATATTTCTCGATTCACCGTGGCGACGGCCAACAATAATAATGTTCATGGATACAATGACTACTGAATCTGTACCTTACTCTGGCTTTTGCCACCTTCTGGATTTGCAAATCTTAAAGCTGCAAATACAAGTAAGGCCATATCATAAACCATCCTGTTAGCGATGATTACATGAGTATGGCCTCGATAAACAATGAAACAAGCCAGATTTGTGTACTTACGTTAACCAGCAGCAGGTCTCATGTAAGTGATTGGCGAGGTTTCTGTATCTGTAAACTCAACAAATTCCCAGGCATCTTCCTGCTGAAGCAGCTCACGCAGGAGTCGGTTGTTGAGACCGTGACCAGATTTATGGCCAACAAACTCACCGATCAGGCTGTGACCAAGAAGGTAAAGGTCACCAACCGCATCCAGGATCTTGTGCTTAACGAACTCGTCGTCGTAGCGCAGACCATCTTCATTGAGTACACGATAATCGTCTACAACGATCGCATTTTTAACGCTACCTCCCAGAGCCAGGTTCTTAGAACGCATGTACTCCAGGTCTTTGGTAAAGCCAAATGTGCGAGCGCGGCTAACTTCTTTGACGTAAGAAGTCGATGAGAAATCAAGACTGGCAGTCTGAACACTCTGGCGGAAAACAGGGTGATCAAAATCAATCTCGAAACTCACTTTGAAACCTTCATAAGGCACAAATGAAGCGATTTTATCGCCTTCACGCACCTCAACTTTGCGCTTGATACGAATGAACTTCTTCGGTGCTTCCTGCTCAGCAATACCCGCAGATTGCAGCAGGAACACGAACGGGCCAGAACTACCATCCATAATAGGTACTTCCTGCGCGCTCAGTTCAACGATCGCATTATCAATACCCAAGCCAGCCATTGCTGAAAGCAAGTGCTCAACTGTATCGACTTTCGCGTTATCTTTGACCAGCGTTGTAGACAAGGTGGTTTCACCTACCTGCAAGGCAGTCGCTGGAATGTCGATGATCGGATCAAGATCAACGCGGCGGAAGATAATGCCACTATCCACCGGGGCAGGCTTCAGCGTCAGGTAAACTTTCTCACCTGAGTGCAGCCCCACGCCGGTCGCGCGGATGGTGTTATTAAGAGTGCGTTGTCTTATCATCGGACATTCCTGACATTATTGAACATTTATCGTACAATTGCCGTGTATTATACCAGCAGATTACTAACACGCCAGTGTGCGTTTGTTAATCAGCCTGGCGACGCAAGAATGCTGGGATGTCGAGGTAGTCCATATCCGGGTTCTCGCCTGAGTCCAGCTTCCGAGCTGCGTTGCCCGCCTGACGGCTAACCGTCGGACGATCAAGCTCACGATAGTCTGAAGAGGTTTCAGGTGCACGGCTCTGAGCCGTGTTATCGACAACCTTTGTCGGCTTTGGTTCCTCAACTACCTGAGATTCCCCCAAACCAGTCGCAACTACAGTCACACGCAGCTCGTCTGTCAGGTCAGGATCAATCACTGTACCGACAACAACAGTCGCGTTTTCAGAGGCAAACTCTTCAACCGTCTCACCCACTTCACTGAACTCACCCAGTGACAGGTCAAAGCCAGCAGTTACGTTTACCAGAATACCTTTGGCGCCACGAAGATCGACATCTTCTAACAGTGGGCTGCCGATGGCTTTTTCAGCGGCTTCGCGTGCACGGTTCTCACCAGTCGCACTACCGGTGCCCATCATCGCTTGTCCCATTTCAGACATAACAGTGCGTACGTCTGCAAAGTCGACGTTGATCATACCTGGACGGGTAATCAGATCGGCGATGCCCTGAACCGCGCCCTGAAGGACATCGTTCGCCGCTTTAAAGGCATCAAGAAGAGAAGTACCTTTGCCCAGAACGGAAAGGAGTTTCTCATTTGGAATAGTAATCAGGGAGTCTACATGCTCAGAAAGCTGTTCGAGGCCCTGACCAGCGATTGCCATGCGCTTTTTCCCTTCAAACGGGAATGGCTTGGTTACCACCGCTACGGTAAGAATACCGAGTTCTTTTGCAACTTCTGCAACTACTGGAGCACCACCAGTTCCGGTGCCGCCTCCCATACCTGCAGTAATGAATACCATGTCTGCTCCACGCAGAGCTTCTGCGATACGCTCACGGTCTTCCATTGCCGCTTCACGGCCAACGTTCGGATTCGCACCCGCGCCCAGACCTTTGGTCAGGCCGTTGCCCAATTGAATTACTGAACGAGAATCAACATTACGCAGCGCCTGAGCATCTGTGTTAGCGCAAATAAAATCGACACCATCAATCTGGCTTTCGACCATATGCTGAACAGCGTTACCGCCGCCACCACCAACACCGATTACTTTTATTACTGCATTCTGCTGCACATCATCTGCAAGCTCGAACATATCACCTTCTCTTGTATGAGACATAGCATTATCTCCTATTTTCCGCGCGAGTATATTTAATATTAAAAATTATCTTTAATCCATTCTTTTATGCGGCCAAATGGATTTTTTTTATCTTCCTGAACCACTTTATTTCGGGATTTTTTATATTCCTGTCCGGCAGCATATAAAAGCAACCCAACCGAGGTGGAATAAATCGGATTATCTATCTCTCCTGACAGGCCGGAAACACCCACAGGACGAGCAAGACGAACTGGCATATGAAAGATTTCTTCGGCCAGTTCTACGACACCTTCCATTTTCGAAGTGCCACCTGTAAGGACAACCCCAGCGGCAATAAGATCCTCAAAACCACTGCGTCTTAATTCCGCCTGAATCAGGGTAAACAGTTCGTCGTAACGAGGCTCAACAACTTCAGCTAAAGCCTGACGGGAAAGATCCCGTGGCGGTCTGTCTCCCACACTGGGCACTTTTACAGTTTCGTCCGCTTTGGCTAATTGTGTAAGCGCACATGCATACTTCATTTTAATTTTTTCGGCATGCTGAGTAGGCGTGCGCAATGCCATGGCAATGTCATTCGTTACCTGATCACCGGCGATTGGAATAACAGCAGTGTGACGTATTGCACCTTCAGTAAAAATTGCGATATCCGTTGTGCCACCACCGATGTCCACCATGCAGACACCAAGCTCACGCTCATCGTCAGTCAGTACCGAATAACTCGATGCCAACTGCTCCAGAATGATGTCGTCTGTTTCGAGGTTGCAGCGCTGTACGCAGCGCTCAATATTCTGAATAGCGTTGACTGACCCTGTCACGAGGTGCACCTTGGCTTCGAGGCGGACACCTGCCATGCCAACAGGTTCTTTAATTCCTTCCTGGCTGTCGACGACATATTCCTGGGGCAGGACATGCAGGATCGACTGGTCCTGCGGTATCGCTACAGCTTGCGCGGCATCAATAACTCGCTCGATATCCATCGGTGTTACTTCCCGATCTTTTACTGCAACAATCCCGTTAGAGTTCATTGAGTGAATGTGACTTCCAGCGATGCCTACATAGACAGAATGGATAGTACAACCAGCCATCAGTTCGGCTTCTTCAATCGCACGCTGAATCGAATGAACCGTAGATTCGATGTTCACTACGACGCCTTTTTTCAGACCGCGACTTGGGCAGCTGCCAAGACCAACAACTTCAATATTGCCGTCGACGTCTACTTCACCAACGATCGCGACGACTTTCGAAGTTCCTATGTCCAGCCCGACCAGCATTCGCTTCTGCTGCGTTGTGCTCATCAACCTTTCTCCTGCTCAGTACGCCACTGAATCGCAGCGCCTTTTCCGTATCTCAAATCAACTGCACTGACTTCGTCAGCAGGCAGCCCTGTTAGTAATTTCTTCAGCCTCAAGGCTCTCTTCTCAAGATGAGCGCTGCCAATAAAAACATCCCACTCATTGCTTAAGTGAAGACTCATCGACCCTGTATCAGAGATATCAAGGCGTTGAATTTTAATATTACTGCCACCCATTACCTGCTGTACTAAACGGAAGCTCTTAATGGATTCGTCGAGATATTCGTCATTTCCATCTATAGCCGCCAGTTTATCGACGTTAAAATGCTCAGGTATCGACATTAAATCGCCATTAATTCCAATTATTTGACTCCCATTCCAAACCGCCATGGGAATATCCTCAGATACATTAATTTCAATACGATCTGGCCAGCGTTTTCTGACCTGTACATTGTGTATCAAAGGCATATTTAAAATACTGTCATATACCGAATTAAGATCCGCAGAATAAAAGCCATCTCCAAGCACCCAACTGACCTGATTTTTAATATCATCAGGTGACCAGACAACCAGATTTCCCTTTACTTCGATCCTTTCAATCAGCCACTGATCCATCATCTGGCGTCCACCAAAGAACAAACCAAGTAGAACAACGGGTAGCACCGCCCAGCCAAGCGTATTCACCGATATCCACTCCGGCAACCTGAGCTGAATTTTCCGCTTAGGCTGTTTTTCGACCTTTTTCGTAGCGCCGCGTCGTGCTGCTGCCTTCTTAGTGGCCATGACGCTCCACCGCTTCCGCCAGCAGGCGAGTTACCAACTCAGAAAAGTCCATACCTGATGCCTTTGCTGCCATGGGAACCAGGCTGTGATCTGTCATACCCGGGCTTGTATTGGCCTCAAGTAACCAGAAAGCACCATCAGCATCCTGCATTACGTCAATACGTCCCCACCCGGCTGCGCCAAGCACATCAAACGCTTTGAGTGCGAGGGACTGAAGCGCTTTCTCTTCGCTTTCACTCAAGCCACATGGCAATAAGTATTCAGTATCGTTCGACTGATATTTAGCGTCGTAGTCGTAGAACTCGTGGGAAGTACGCAACTGAATCACGGGCAATGCTTCACCATCGACAATAGCCACTGTGAATTCGCGCCCTTCAACCCAGCGCTCCGCCAGCACAAGACCATCGTATTCACTGGCAAATTCATAACTTGATTTCAGATCTTCTGCATTGTGCACGCGCCGCATACCAATACTTGAACCTTCGCGGGCGGGCTTAACAATAGCGTTAGCATCAAGAGCTTCATTGATCGCTACCCAGTCTGAGCTCGCATCTAATAAATAGGCATTTGGCGTCGGTAACTGAGCCGCCATCCAGATCATTTTTGTGCGCCACTTATCCATTGCGAGAGCCGACGCCATGACGCCACTGCCTGTGTATGGTTTATCAAGCCACTCAAGCACACCCTGAATAGTTCCGTCTTCTCCGCCACGGCCATGCAAAGCGATAAAGGCAACATCAAAATCCAGTTCAGTCAGCTGACTGATGGCATGCCCTTGAATATCGACACGAACAACGTTGCCCCCCACACTCTCAAGTGCATCAGCAACGGCATTCCCGCTACGTAATGAAACCTTCCGCTCCGCAGAGGTGCCGCCCATTAATACGGCAATTTTTCCCAGAGATTCGATGCTCACGCGTCAACCTCCTTTAACCAGTCACTCAGGTTTTCAGCGATATTTACCGCGATACCGCCAATGTCGCCGGCGCCCTGAGTTAACAAGAGATCGCCGGGGCGAAGTATTGTCTGCAGAGGTGTTTTGAGCGATTCATCGCGCTCAATAAATACCGGATCAACAGGACCGCGCTGACGGATAGTGCCGCACATTGAGCGGCCATCAGCGCCTGCGATCGGTTTTTCGCCGGCCGGATACACTTCCATCAACAGAAGCGCATCGGCATCACTGAGAACACGAACGAAATCTTCATAGAGATCACGGGTACGTGAGTAACGATGGGGCTGAAATACCATAACCAGACGGCGATCCGGGAACCCTTTGCGAATAGCATCAAGAGTGACCTCAAGTTCACGAGGATGATGACCGTAATCATCTACCAGCATGACATCGCCATCTCCCAGCGGCACAGTACCGTTTATCTGGAAGCGGCGACCAACGCCTTCGAATTGTTCCAGCGCACGTACAATTGACTGCTCATCAACACCTTCATCTTCGGCAACAGCAATCGCTGCAAGCGCATTCAGAACATTGTGTTTTCCCGGCATCCGCATACGAACTGAAAGAGGTTCTTCTTTACCCGAGCGATGAACATTAAAACTGGTGAATATACCGTCCTGCTTGAGATCTGTAGCACGATAGTCTGCATCATCGGAGAAACCATAGGTTGTTACCTGACGGCTCAGGCCTGGCAGAATACTTCTGACATTGTCGTCATCAATGCAAACAACAGCGAGACCATAGAAAGGTAAGTTGTGCAGAAACTCAACAAAGGTATTTTTTAGTTTCTCAAAGTCACCGCCGTACGTGCTCATGTGGTCGGCATCAATATTAGTGACTATAGAAACCATAGGTTGCAGATGAAGGAAGCTCGCATCACTTTCGTCTGCTTCGGCAACCAGATAACGGCTTAATCCAAGACGGGCATTCGCACCAGCGCTATTCAACTTGCCACCAATAACGAACGTAGGGTCAAGTTTTGCTTCAGCGAGTACAGAGGTCACAAGGCTGGTTGTTGTGGTCTTACCGTGTGTTCCGGCAACTGCAATTCCATGACGGAAACGCATCAGCTCAGCCAGCATTTCTGCACGACGAACAATCGGTACCCGGCGCGCAAGTGCAGCGCTTACTTCGGGGTTTGACTCGTCAATCGCGGTAGATACTACGAGTACATCTGCTTCGCTGATATTCTCTTCTTTGTGACCAATAAAAACTTCTGCACCAAGAGTCTGGAGACGCTGAGTTACGACAGAGTCTTTCAGGTCAGACCCTGTAATCCGGTAACCCTGGTTCAGCAGCACTTCAGCAATACCGCACATACCAGCACCGCCAATGCCCACAAAATGGATTACTCGAATCCGGCGCATTTCTGGAATCATATTCACTAAATCTGAGGGGTGTTTATTGCTCACGTGCAAACCTCCTGACCTGCTCAACAACTTTCTCTGTGGCATCGGTCATAGCTAACCCACGAGCTTTAATCGACATATCGCGCAACAAAGCACGATCCTGTTCGAGCTGTAACCATTGCTGCGACAACCAGTCAGGCGTCAATTCGTTCTGTTGACGAATGATCGCAGCACCTTCTTTTTGCAGGTACTGAGCATTCACTGTCTGGTGATCATCAACGGCATACGGAAATGGAACGAAGATGGCAGCGCAACCCGCCGCTGCGACTTCTGAAACAGTGAGTGCGCCAGAACGGCACACAACAAGATCAGCCCAGGAATATGCAGCAGCCATATCGTCAATAAAAGCCGTGACTTCGGCTTCAACACCTGACTCAGCATACATAGCCTGTACTTCATCGATATTTCTTTTGCCAACCTGGTGACGTAAATCCGGGCGCTGCTCTGGAGAAAGCATGCTCATGGCTTCGAAAACCGAATTATTCAGGGCAACGGCACCAAGACTGCCACCGACCACTAACACACGTAATCTGCCTTCATGGAATTCACGCACATCAGGCGCAGGAATCTGAGCGACTTCATTACGAACCGGATTTCCGGTGACAAGTGCACCATCAAGAGCTCCCGGAAATGCCTGCATAGTAACGGCCGCAAAGCGTTGCAACAGCTTATTAGTCATACCCGCATATGCATTCTGTTCATGGACCAGGAGAGGAATTCCCTTCAGCCAGGCCGCAATTCCACCAGGCCCTGTCGCATAACCACCCAGTCCGACAACCGCAAGCGGCTTTATTTTACGAATAACCGAAAGCGCCTGAGCGACCGCTTTCATTATTTTAAGTGGAGCACCGATCAAACCGAGCTTCCCTTTACCGCGAAGCCCCGCAATATTAATCGTATGTAAAGGAAATCCATTAGCAGGCACGAGGTCCGCTTCGATGCCGGCGGATGTTCCTAACCAATGGATTTCATATCCCTGCTCTTTTAGCGCATGGGCAACAGCAAGTGCCGGAAAAACATGACCACCGGTTCCCCCTGCCATCATGAGGACCACTTTACTCACTTTCGTCCTCCTGTTCTGATTGATTCCCCTGACGTGCCAATTGAGTTTCATAGGTAACTCGCATGACAATACCCACCATGGCGCAGCACATCATTAAGCTACTACCGCCGTAGCTGAAGAAAGGCAGAGTAAGGCCCTTGGTCGGAAGGAGGCCTGTATTTACGCCGAGATTAATAACAATCTGCAGCCCAAGAAGCGCAGCAAGACCGGTAGCCACGTACGAGGCATACATCAGCCCCTGCTTCTGTGCTTCCCAGGCGATATTCCAGATACACGCAACCAGATAGCCCAGCAAACCAAGCGCAACCAGTCCGCCAATCAGACCCGTTTCTTCAGCCCAGATCGCAAAAACAAAATCGGTATGTGCCTCGGGGAGATAAAATAGTTTTTGAACACTTTCACCAAAACCAACCCCAAATAACTCGCCACGACCAAACGCGATCAATGATTGTGTCAACTGATAGCCCGTACCGTAGACATGTTCAGGCGCCCATGGGTTGAGATACGCAAGCAGACGATTAACCCGATAATCTTCACTTCCCACAACCAGTACACCAATCACAATGGTGGCAAACGTCAGCAGGAAAAATTGCCCGGCCTTAACGCCTCCAAGGAACAGCATGATCATGGCTGCTCCAAGCAAAACTACGACGGCACCGAAGTCAGGCTCCATAAGTAAAAGGCCAACCATCGCACCTAAAATACCCAGTGGTTTCAGGAAGCCCGACCACTGACTTTTCACTTCATCTTCCCGACGCACCAGGTACCCGGCGACATAAAAAACTGCGCCGACCTTCGCCAGCTCTGAGGCCTGAATTTTAATAATGCCCAGATTCAACCAACGCTGACTGCCGTTTACCTCGTGGCCAATACCCGGCACAAAGACCAGTATCAATCCGAGTATGCCGGCAAGAAGCAGCAAGCCATCGAACTTAGCCCAACGTGCCATAGAAATCTGAGAAGTTGCGAACGCGACTGCGATTCCAGCAGCAAGATAGACAGCATGTCGAATTGCGAAATATGCAGGATTACCCGTGTAGTCCTCAGCAATACCTGTCGATGCCGAGGCGACCATCAACCAGCCAAGTACCAACAAGGCTAGCCATGGGTAAAATAATGAACTGTTCTGTTGCCAACGGAGTGCATCCATATTCATGACAATGCCTCCACACAGCTGCGGAAAAATTCACCGCGATGAACGTAATTGCGGAATTGATCAAAGCTTGCGCATGCGGGCGAAAAGAGCACGGTATCCCCTGCAGCGGCATTCTCACTCGCTGCAGCCAATGCCTCGGCCAGAGTATTGAATACACCGTTTACCACTGTCGCTGGCAGCGCAGATTGCATAATCGCCCGGTCGGCACCGTAAAGATAAACACCGGCCACCTGCTTCTCGCAGGCAGCTGCCAATTCCGCAAACGTCTGACCTTTGCTTTCGCCACCGGCAATTAACCAAAGGTCACCCGAGGTAACTGGCTCAAGGCCCTGAATCGCAGCAACGGTAGAGCCTTCATTAGTACCTTTTGAATCGTTGATGTATTCAACGCCCTTCAGTAAGGCCACATGCTGGCAACGGTGGTCGAGGCCTTTGAAGTTCTTCAAGCCAGTGAGACATTTTTTCAGATTAATATTCAGATCTGGCTTCAATGCGTCGATGAAGGCCAGAGCAGCCAGCGCATTAGCAACGTTGTGCATACCTCGAATGGAAAGCTCCGACGCTTTAATCAAACGCTCACTACCATGTGCCAACCACAATTCATCGCCCTCGTAGGTAATACCGAAGTCGTTGCTGGCCGGACTATGTAGAGAAAATTTTGTGGAAGACTCAGGTACAGACAGCGCCGGTAATGTATGGTCATCATCACCGTTAATCACTGCATGCTTAGCATTCTGAAAAATACGCTGTTTGGCTCTTTCATAATCAGCCATACCAGCATAACGATCCATGTGATCTGGCGAGATATTCAGGATACCCGCGACTTCAGCCCCCAGATTCCGCGTAGTTTCTAACTGAAAACTCGAAAGCTCCGCGACATAAACATCAATATTGGCGGGTTCTGTCAACAGATCCAGAACGGGAACACCAATATTCCCACAGGCTGCCGCTTTTACTTCTGCTGCGTTCAGCATATCCGCTACAAGACTGGTGACCGTGCTTTTGCCATTAGAACCGGTAATCGCGATCACTGGCTGGGTGCGATGCTCTGCAAATAACTGAACATCTCCAGAAATAGTGACTCCGCGCTCAGCCGCAGCAATAAAAACCGGAGTATTTACATTAATTCCAGGGCTGACCACCAATTCATCATACTGTGAGAGCGTTTCGACATCCGGGAGTCCCAAAGCAATTCCGACGCCCGGAAACTCGCTTCGGATGCTCTCAATGGTTGGTAGCTCAGTTCGTGTATCACACAGGCTGAATTTATAGCCACGGGACTGACAGAAACGCGCACACGACAACCCAGTCAGCCCAAGGCCAACGATGAGGTAGTGTTTAGTGTTCACGGTTGCTGTCGTCATTTCAGTTGATACCTTCGCTATCAGCGAATTTTTAACGTTGCCAGGCCGATCAATACCAGAATGATGGTAATGATCCAGAAGCGCACAATGACACGCGGTTCAGGCCAGCCTTTAAGTTCAAAGTGATGATGCAGTGGCGCCATACGGAAAATACGACGGCCGGTAAGCTTGAATGAAGCAACCTGCAGAATGACCGAAACTGTTTCTGCCACAAAGATACCGCCCATGATGAAAAGAACGATTTCCTGTCGGATAACCACTGCAACAATCCCCAATGCCGCTCCGAGCGCCAGAGAACCTACATCCCCCATAAATACCTGAGCCGGATAGGTGTTAAACCAGAGGAAGCCGATACCCGCACCGACAATCGCCGCACAGAATACTGCAAGCTCACCAGAGTCAGCGATGTAAGGAATGTGCAGGTAGTCTGCAAAGTTAACGTTCCCTGCGAGATAGGCGCATACACCCAATGCTGCAGCCACCATCACTGTCGGCATAATGGCCAGACCATCAAGACCATCCGTCAGGTTTACCGCGTTACTGGAACCGACCACCACAAAATAAGTGAGCACAACAAACATCAGTCCCAGCTGTGGCATAACGTCTTTAAAGAATGGAACAACCAGCTGAGTTTCCTGCGGAGACTGTGCGCTATAGAAGAGATATGCACCGGCAATCAGTGCCAGAACCGACTGCCAGAAATACTTCCAGCGACCAGGCAGACCTCGGGAATTTTTTTCCACAACTTTGCGGTAGTCATCCACCCAGCCAATCGCACCAAAGGCCAGTGTAAGAATCAGCACTAACCAGACGTAACGGTTCTCGAGATCCCCCCAGAGCAATGTACTCAGGGCAATAGACAACAGAATTAATGCACCGCCCATGGTTGGCGTGCCCGCTTTACTGAGATGAGATTTAGGGCCAACCTCACGAATCGCCTGACCAATCTGATATTCGCGTAATTTTCGAATAACTATCGGCCCTAAAAGCAGCGCAACCGCAAGCGCTGTACCTACTGAAAATATTGCTCTCAGCGTCAGATAAGTTACCACGCCGAATCCGGAGTGGTACTGTGCAAGCCATTCACCCAGCCATAGCAACATAGTCAGTCTTCCTCTTTATCTGCCAGCGAACGAACCACCTGATCCATTCCTGCACTACGGGACCCTTTGACCAACAAGGTGTCGCCGCTTTTAGTTGTTTTTGTTAGAAATTCAGTAACGGCTTCGCGGCTTTCAAACCAGTGTCCGTTGTCACCGAATGCCTCTACCGCCGACTTGCTCAAAGCGCCAGTCGCTACAAGGCATTCAATATTCTGATCCTTCGCATAGCTCCCCACCCGGACGTGCATTTCAGTCGCAGCATCGCCCAGTTCACCCATGTCTCCCATGACCAGTATTCGCCGGCCCTCTGCCAGTTTAAGAACGTCTATAGCAGCGCAGAAAGACTCAGGATTTGCGTTATAAGCATCATTAAAAATAATCTGACCTCGCTGACCCTCGCAGCGCTCAAGACGCCCTGCAACAGCAGCAGACTGCTCAAGTCCTGCTTTGATTTCGACTGATGAAAAGCCAAGGCTGGATGCTGCGGCAGCGACAGCCAATGCGTTACGAACGTTATGCAAACCAGACAGCGAAAGAGAAACAGAGACCGACTCGTCTGGAAGCACCAGGGTAAACTCACTTCCCGTCAGCGACTCACAGATATCTTTAGCAGTAACATCAGCTCTATCGCTGAAACCAAAAGAGATAACGTTGAGAGCAGTCGCACGACTCAGCCATTGAGTGAAATAATGATCGTCGGCATTGAGTACCATGGTGCCCGATGGCGTCACGGCATCAATTAACTCGCCCTTGGTCAATGCAATATTGTCAATCGAGCCAAACCCTTCGAGATGCGCAGGCACCACGTTGGTCAGAATGCCAACTTCAGGGCGGGTAAGGCGTGCGGTATAGGCAATTTCTCCCACAGCACTGGCACCCAGTTCAATCATTGCAGCCTCATGCTCCGGCTGCAGGGACAACAGAGTCAGTGGGGCTCCGATATGATTATTCAGATTGCCCTGTGTAATCAGGGTCTTATATCGTTGATTTAATACTGACCCCATCAATTGCTTAACGGTTGTCTTGCCAGCGCTTCCGGTTACTGCAACGACTCGCCCATTAAACTGATCACGATGCCACGCTGCGATATCCGCCAATGCAAGCAGAGTGTCTTTTACTTTTATCTGAGGCAGATCAACGGCCAGCTCGCGTTCAGTCAGCATTGCCAGAGCACCGGCTTCACGAGCATTTTCAGCAAAGTTATGGCCGTCGAAACGATCACCCTTCAGAGGAATATACAGGCTGCCTTTCTGGATAGTACGAGTATCAGTAGAGACCGCCAGACATTGTCCGTGAGCACCTTCTGAGAGCAGTTCTCCACCCGTAATTTCTGCAATTTCTGCCAGAGAAGGATTACGAAGCATATCCACCTCCAGCGCGTTGGTAACCTAGTGACAGCAACACTGCTTCATCACTGTAATTATGCTTAACGCCCATGATGTCCTGATAATTCTCATGACCTTTCCCCGTAATCAACAGAACACCATCTTCTGGTGTGGCTTCGATAGCAGCAGTAATCGCCGCAGCTCGGTCATGTATATACGTAAAATCCGACGCGTCTGGAGAATCAGAAACGTCGTTAAAAATTTGTTCCGCAGATTCAGTACGGGGATTGTCATCTGTCAGCCAAACGTTATCAGCCAAAGATGCGGCACTAGCCATAGGCGCCCGTTTAGTTCTATCACGATCACCGCCGCATCCAAAGACAAGGGATAACGTTTTACTCAATGGAGCGAGACTTTTTATCGCAACGCCAATAGCATCCGGCGTATGGGCAAAATCGATAACCGCTTTGCAAGCACCCGGTTTCGTGTAAAGCGCCATTCGACCGGCTACGGGTTGTAGAGTTTCAGCTTTAATCAACAAATTACCGAAATCTTCACCAGTCACAGCCAACGCGGTAACAGCAGCAGCCAGATTCGCAACGTTAAACTCGCCGAGAAGTGGTACGTAAACATCTTCCGTTCCCCAAGGAGTCTGAAGTTCCGCTTTCATGCCATCCGCTGTAGCGACTACCTTATGAAAAACCACATCCGCACTGATGTTTTTCTTAGAAGAAAGTGTCAGATAGTGATGACAGAGAGTCGGCATACTGATCAGACGAGCACCATACTCATCATCAATATTTATAACGGCCGATCTCGCTTTATCTTTATCAAAAAGTGCTGCCTTTGCGGCAAAATAGTTTGCCATATCACCGTGATAATCGAGATGGTCCTGGGTAATGTTAGTCAACACCGCAACGTCGAAAATTAACCCAGCAACACGTCCCTGATGCAGACCATGCGATGACACTTCTAGCGCTGCTGAATCAGCACCAGATTGTGCAAACTGATCGAGCAAACGGTACACAACACATATATCAGGTGTCGTATTTTTCGTTTCTTCGAAATCAGGAAAAAAGCCATTACCCAGCGTACCGATTACGCCACAGCATTTACCGCTAGCAGCAGCCAGCTGAGCGATAAACTGAGTAACGGATGATTTTCCATTTGTGCCCGTCACGCCGTATAGAGTCAGCGACTCGTAACCCGGATAGCGCTTCTTGAGCCAGCCCGGCAATTGCTTTTCTAATTCAGATACCGGGAAAACCGGTACGTTTCCAGCTTCACAACGGAACATTTCTGCATTTTCAGAAAAAATAGCGACTGCGCCGGCTTCAATTGCAGCAGAGATAAATTCCTGTCCGTGAGACGAGTGTCCCTTACGCGCAATAAACAAGTCGCCGGGTTTGATATCTCGGCTATCGGCATGGATGTGATTAAATTCCCGATCCCACTCAGGTGGCATAAACATGGTACCAGCGGTTAATTCAGAGATTTTCATCTTGAACCTCCAGCAACCTGCAGCCATTCATCTTCAACCGGAGCATCCGGTATTACCTGACGTAAGCGTAAAGCCTGCTCCATAACGCGGGCAAAAACCGGCGCCGCAACTTCGCCGCCGTAATACTCTTTCCCCTGAGGTTCATCGACTATGACGACCAGGACAAGCTCTGGGTCCGAGATCGGGGCAATACCAGCGAATACCGCAGTGTATTCAGAATCTTCATAGCCTCCACGACCCACTTTATGAGCGGTACCAGTCTTTCCGCCAACCAGATAACCCTCAACAGCAGCACGCTTACCGGTTCCTTTCGGACCAACAACTGTGCCCAGCATATCGAGTATCTGGCGTGCGGTTTTCTCTGACATAACGCGCTCACAGGGCTGTTGACCCACTTGCGACATCAGCAAAGAAACATGCTCGCGACAGCCATCGGTAAAGCTGGTGTAGGATTCTGCAAGCTGTAACGGAGATACGGAAAGACCGTATCCATAAGATACGGTCGAAAGGCGAAGGTCATCCATTTGTTCGGGGTAAGGCATACTCCCCACGGCTTCCCCTGGAAAGCCCAATGTGCCGGGGCGCCCCAGGCCAGCGAGATCGAAAAACTGCCACATAGAATCTGCGCCGAGATCCTGTGCTAATTTCGATACGCCAACGTTACTTGATTTAGTAATAATTCCCGTAAGGTCCAGCTCACCATAATTACGATGGTCACGAATCGCTTTTCGCTTAACTCTGATCCAACCCGGAGAGGTATCTACTTTGGTACCTGGTGAATAGCGGCCACTTTCGATGGCGGCGGCCACGGTGAAAGGTTTCATCGTTGATCCCGGCTCAACCAGGTCAGCTACCGCACGATTACGCATATTGCCCGGTTTAAGATCCGCACGATTATTCGGGTTGTATGATGGCTGACTGACAAGTGCCAGCACTTCACCAGTTTTTGCATCCAGCATAACTGCGCTGCCAGCCGTCGCTTTATGTGACTGCACCACCGCTTTTAATTCACGATAGGCAATATACTGCAGACGCAGATCGATGGTCAGTTGCAGGTCATGGCCCGGCTCAGCGACTGCTTTTACACCAAGCTGTTTAATAACATTGCCATAAAGATCTTTTACGACCTGACGGGACCCTTCTTTTCCAGACAGGTAGTCATCAAAGGCAAGTTCAAGACCTTCCTGACCTTTGCCGTCAATATTAACCAGACCCAGCGTATGAGAAGTAACTTCAGCGGCAGGATAGTAACGACGGTAATCAGTATCGCCATATAAACCGGCAATTTTTTTACCGAGAACACGAGAGGCAATTTCAGGCTCAACCTGACGCTTTACGAAATAAAAACTACGCCCCTGACGCTGCGCACGTTCGACACGACGTTTCAGTTCTGCGGCATTAATCTCAAGAAGAGGGGCTACCTGAGATAATTCCGAAGTATTTACTTGCTGAGGGTTTACCCACAGCGTAGTGACAGGCGTACTGACTGCCAAAGGTTCACCGTGACGATCTACTATCATTCCACGAGAGGCTGGCTGAACTTCACTGCGTACGGTTCTTTTTTCGCCCTGCTCAAACAGGAACGGCTGCTCCACTGTGTGTAACATAACCAGGCGCGCAGCAACAACGAAAAGCAGAAGAGCAAACGCACCCAGCACCAGCGCGAAGCGCCAGCGTTGAATACCTTCTTTCAACTCTTGTTGTTCATGTGCCATCAGCGGAAAACCCGTGTGTGTTCTGGTTCTTTCATACCCAGACGCTTACGCGCCAGCGTGTCTATTCGTCCATGTGCCGTTAGTGTGCTTTTTTCCAACACCAGACGACTGTGCTCCTCTGCCATTGCCTGACGTTCAGCATCAGCTTTTTGCCATACCTGTAGTAAATCCCGGTTCCAGGTAACGACACTTAACTGCGATATTGCAGATATAAGCACCGCGCCCCAGAGCACTGCACTTCCCCATGTCATGCCAGGCGCTCAGCGATTCTCAATACCGCACTGCGAGCGCGTGGATTACGATCTATTTCATCCCTGTCCGGCATAATTGCCTTGCCGATTTTTTTCATTGTTTTGCCGAGCTGATCTTCCATTACAGGCAGGCCCGGTGGTAATTCCTTTCCCTTTTCCTGCGC
>NZ_DDKU01000142.1:0-18832 GCF_002339775.1 Thalassolituus sp. UBA2590 | reverse complement strand
ACGCTCTGCCATGCCTAATGCCTCCAGCAAACTCCGGCTATGCATCAGGTTCATCGCCAATAGAGGAAAATGCAGTGGCGTAAGGTACTCGCCTAACCGCAGGCCTAACGGCTGATCTGTCGCTGCTGCGGCGGCTTTCCAGAACAACAGAGTGCGCTCCAGATCAATACGCGCGTCAGGCTCTGACAATTCGCCCGGCATAATACGCGCTTCCTGCAATACGCTATCCGCAGAAATGCCCAGAGAGCGAAAGCCCTGAAGTAGAACGGTCAGCCAGTGCGCCGACACACGTAACTGCGATGATTTCCTTTCTGTCGTCATAATGATTGCTTAGAACAAACCTCTGACCTGCAATGACAAGATAAAACCCGAGGGCTGACGTAGACTGAGCATAATAACAACAAACGGAGACTGCGATGAGCCGTAAAACTGTTGACCAATGGTTCGCTGAGTATGGTGAAAGCCATCAGAACCCACTGAACAAACTGATCCACTGGTTCTGTGTACCCCTGATCTATCTGGTGATTTTTGCCCTGTTATGGGAAATTCCGCAGCCTGACTGGCTGGCAGCTATACCACTGGTTAACTGGGCAGTCCTGGGCGCAGTGGTCACTATGACCTTCTATGTAAGACTGTCTAAACCACTGGCAAAAGGACTTGGAGTATTTACCCTGCTTTGCCTTCTGTTTCCGGTCGTCTATGAACAAATGACAGACACACCGCTCTGGCTGACCAGTGTTATTGCCTTTGTGATTCTCTGGATTATGCAGTTCGTCGGGCACCACATAGAGGGTAAAAAACCGTCGTTTTTCAAAGACATTCAGTTTTTGTTGATAGGCCCTGCCTGGGTGGTCGGCTTTCTCTATGACCGCCTGGGTATCAGCTATCGCTAAACTGACTAATACGACATGTGGGCCTGCCGGCCTGCATGTGCCATTGGCCACCTGTGTGATATCCGTTAAGGTCTGAGAATTGGAATCACGACCACTTCGCTTCAGGGACAGCCATCGTGCGCTTTTCACTCCGTGCCTCTGCTGGTTTTTCAACCTTGCAGACCACCGCAGGGATCATTATCAGCGGTATACTCACAGGTACTGCTCTCCACTACTTTCCAGACCTGCTTGATCAGGCAGATCGCGAAGTAACCCGTTACGCAGCGTCTGCGGAAGCAATTCACCAGGAAGTATGGGAAACCTATGAGGAAACACAGGGCATAAACGCCAAACCTCGACGGGAATCGGTGCGACACGGCTTCTCTGCCGCAAATGACCTTGTCGCTTCTCCACTCGGTGGCTACTGTTTTGACCCGGAAGCACCTGAGGGCAACCTCCAGGACTGTCCTGTCGCGGCTTCAGATTAGGCCCTGTTAACTCTGCGTAACTGAGGTCTGTTAAGAGCCAATCAATATCAGAACAAGGAAATACTATGACTCTCGCCTACTGGTGCGTGCTGGCAGCCGCACTGATGCCATTCCTTTTTACGGGTATCGCCAAATTCAGCGGTGGACGTTACAACAATTACTCGCCGCGCGAGTTTCTTGAAAAACAGGAAGGTTTCCGCAAACGTGCCCACTGGGCTCAGCTGAATAGCTTCGAAGCATTCCCGATGTTCGCTGCTGCCGTGATTATTGCTCACCTGACCGGTGCAGAGCAGGATTACATTAATACTCTGGCAATTGCGTTTATTGGTATCCGTATCGTGTACGGAGCTATGTACCTTGCGAATCTGGCCGCACTGCGCACACTGGTCTGGTCAGCAGGACTGGCTTGTGTGATTGCCCTCTTCGCGGCAGGCGCCTGAGCTAGTTGGGGCAATCCCCTGAATGCAAAACGGTAGTCACTTGATTAAGTACTACGCAGTCAGGTGGTGGCCCCGAAGTTTGTAGCAATACGATGGGTTGCAGTAGATGACGATCTGACGGCCCTTGTCAGGCGTCTCAATCATATACAGGTCATTGAATCCCGGAGTGTGCTCAGAAAACATCGTGTTCTTCAGGACCTGTGCGTGCCATTGAACCGATCTGTCATACTCGTGTACAGCAGGTTGATCCGTCACAGCTACAAGTGCCACAGCCATGATCGTCGATAGCAGGTATTTCATCGATACCCCTCCTCGCTGACGCTAACACCTTTCTGTTCATCAAAAAGGCAGTATCAGTAAGTATAGAAGAGCTTTCTGAGGCGGCGTGGCCTTTCACGTTGAGATTCGTAACCGGTTCACATATTCAAAGCGGGAAACGCCTGAAATGTTATCGAGGTCTCACTGATCAGGCATTCACACTCTGACGCATAGAGACAAGAAGCTCAGCTTCGGCTCTGGCAACACCCAGTGAGTCGATCAGGTCTTCAGCAGACGCCCCCATTCCCGCGAGACGAGATGCCTGCTCAAAACGCGCATCAGGTGCCGCAGACGCAGGCCGCTTGTCTGCCGCTGCCGCCCTGGCTTCTACCTGCTTCATCCTGCGCCCGAGACCAATTGCACTTTTGCTGATGGCCTCCTGCCCCTGCTGCAGCTGAAAGATTTTGTCCTCCAGCTGCTGTGTCTCCCTGCTTTGCTGTTTACGCAGCGCGACGATAAATCCTGCCGCTGCCAGCAAAACAGTGAAATTTCCGATGAGTAACCAATGAACCAGCGTCAGTGTTAGCATGACAGACCCCTATAGACCGTGAAGTTCTGTCCACTCCTCATCTGTCATCAGTTTTTCAAGATCCACCAGAATAAGAAGTTCATCGTTCTTATGGCAGACACCCTGAATAAACTTGGCGCTTTCTTCATTGCCGACATTCGGAGTGGTTTCGATTTCTGACTGACGTAGATAAACCACCTCAGCCACCGCATCCACGAGAATGCCCACGACCTGATTCTCTGCCTCGATAATGACGATACGAGTCTGGTCTGTGGTGTCCGATGTCGGCAAGCCAAAACGCTGTCGGGTGTCGATCACAGTGACGACATTACCCCGCAGGTTAATGATGCCCAGTACATAAGGTGGCGCCCCGGGTACTGGTGCTATTTCGGTATAACGCAGTACTTCCTGAACCTGCATCACGTTAATACCGTAACTCTCGTTTTCAAGCCGGAAGGTTACCCATTGGAGTACCGGATCTTCCGCACTTTTAGCGGCAATTGCTGACATAAAACATCCTCGCTAAGAAAGGCCGATGCCTGACAGTGTCAAAAACACTACAAACCTTTCTTAACTATAGATCAGAGCACAAAGTGTACCAGCCGAAATGAAGGAAAATTTGTAACTTAAAAAAAAGAGAGCCCAAAGCCGGGTAAAGCGCTGGTTTACAGCGTCTTTTCAGGGGTTCAGCCTTGCGTCGACTTCAAGTGAGACTCAAGAAGATCGACCAGGCTGGGTACATCCAGCAAAGCACACATCTCTGAAATGACAGTGCCCGCCAGCCAAGGGCGTTTGCTTGCGTCTCCGCGCCATTTAATTGACTCAGAAACCAGTGTAATAGTGTCGCAAATACCTTCGCAAGCGAGCGCCCAAGGCGTACGATCCAGCTGAATGAGATATTCGTATCCAGATTCACGTAAAGATATGCCGCGCTCTGGCATAATCAATCTGGCGCTGTCGACGATCGTCAATTTGTCGGTATCGCTCTGCCATACCCCCAGAGACCAGTCGGATTGACCAAACAGTGGCGTTACTTTCATGTTTTCAGCTGGGTACACTCCCCCCAACTGGGAAAGAGGAATCGCGAGCTTTAAACCAGCAACACTGAACAACAGACACTCGACACCCTGACTCGAATCCCACAGCAACTTCTTTTTATCTTTCGTAACGGTGGCGGTCTCGTCTTCTACGGTGACGCTGGTCTGTAGCTCCTGCGAAACAATATTTGCCTCTGGGGATGCCTCTTCAACCTTAACTTCTGGATCAAGGGCGTATGGGTCCCAGTCCTGAATTTCATCTGTGACTACCTCCGGCTGAAGCGAAAGTGACGCTTCTTCCATCAGCGTCCCGGTAATCTCCGATGTATCGACATCGTTCACCACCACAGGCTCTGGTGCAGCTGCCGTTTCAGTCACCACAGATACTTCTGTAGCGACAATCAGAAGTTGGTCGAGATAGTTCTGGAGAACACCATCAACCTGATTTTCTTTAGTAAGAGTACTGGCTTCCTGCGCAGGGACTTTGTCGTCCGTCAGCTGGCTTTCAGACATCGAGGACACCTGCGCAACACGACAGGACGTGAAGTTTCAGCCGGCTGGGGGGAATCGTCTGAACGACATGCAGCAACCGCAAAGCGGTAATGCGGTTGATCGCTACTGCATTCATTTTCAGCGGTGGCTTTAATGCAATAACCCGCATTCCCAAAGCAATGGTATCGGTCGCGACCGGTTTGTACTCTTCCTCAGGCGCCTGTGCCGCAGCGCCAGCGAGCAGGTCGCTGACGATGGCTTTTCTCGGGTCCTCATCGACTGTCGTCAACAGACTGTCAAAGTACCCCATCAAGACATCCGTATTCCCCGACATTTCAGCGTTTCTCTCCACTTAATTGGGCAAGCAGATGGCGATACGCCCGGACGCCACGAGTATTCGGATCTAACTGGTGGGGAAATATTCCCTCATGACTGGCATCACGCAACCGGGTATCCACTGGAATTGCTTCATCCCATAACGCTCCCTGATAGGTACGTCGCATTTCTTTAAGGCTGGTTAATGAAGCGGATGTACGCCGATCGAACAGCGTCGGAACGATTGTATATGGCAGCTCACGCTTTTGTGACTTCATGACCATTTTAAGGGTATGCACCATTCGCTCCAGACCTTTGAGCGCCAGGTGTTCAGTCTGTGTTGGGATAACCAGCTGCTGACAGGCAGCAAGAGCGTTGACCAACAGGACTCCCAGAATAGGCGGAGTATCCAGCAAGGCATAGTCATAATCATCCCAGAGCTGCGCCAGGCTCCTCGCGAGTACCAGCCCCATACCGTCCTGACCACTTACCTGCCGCTCAAGAGTGGCAAGGGAGGTTGTCGCAGGAAGCATAGAAACATTCGGCAAGCTGGTTGCCTTCAATGTATCGCGGATGTAATCCACATTGCGCCAGCGTTGCTCAAAGAATAAGTGATACAGACTTCTTTCAAGACCGTCCGGGTCCTGGCCAAAGTAACTGGTCAGAGAACCATGGGGGTCGAGGTCTACCAGAAGCACACGGTGCCCCTGGTCAGCCAACAGCCCACCCAGAGAAACTACCGATGTCGTTTTACCCACCCCACCTTTCTGATTGGATATCGACCAGATTTTCACAATAGTATTCCTCTCCGCTCAAAGCAGAACGTCTGCTTATCGCATGAATCTCAATGCCCTACCAGAAACTAAGCAAATATCATGTCAGTTTTAAAATAAACTGGTATTTACGGTCAGAAGTTCACCTGCAACGGTGGGTTGTCAGGCAATGAGCTAATGAGCACACCCCAGATTATGCATAGCACAGAAAGAAGCGGCAAAAGCCTGCCGTTTGAGTGGAGTTCCAGACAGAGTCAGAGCTGACTCATGAACTTACTAACATCATTAAGTGGAAGGACACGATCAGCTAACCCTGCATTGATCACAGCCATCGGCATTCCATAAATAACACAGCTCTGTTCATCCTGAGCCCACAAGTGACCACCCGACTGTTTGAGTAACCGGGCTCCTTCACGTCCATCTGCTCCCATCCCCGTCAAGACAATGCCTAACGCCTTACTACCGTAATGTTTTGCTGCAGAAGCAAGAGCAATATCGACACTCGGCCGATAGCTTACCCGCTCGTCACTTTCCAGAATATGAATCGATCCACCGTGGCGTTTATCAACGATCAGCTGCTTGCCCCCAGGTGCAACATAAACGTGACCCGGTTTTAAAATATCACCCTCTTCTGCCTCTTTGACACTTAACGCACTGAGATTATTCAGCCGCTCAGCAAACGCTGCGGTGAACGAAGCAGGCATGTGCTGCACGATAATAATGGGCTTGTTAAATCCTGCGGGCAAACTCTTGAAAATATTCTGCAGAGCAGCAGGGCCACCGGTGGACGTACCAATGACCACCAGTTCAAGATGACGCGGCACCGGCTCGTTCGCCCCTGCCGCAGTGGGCGTCTTTTTTTGTGAAGGTTGAGATGGGGAGGTTGAAACCTGCGCGGTACCCTTCAGCTGCCCCCTCGCTACGGCAATAATTTTTTCGGCAAGTAACTTACGGATAGAGGCTGCGTTGCGGGCAATAGCATCGAAATTCTTTGGTAAAAAATCGACGGCTCCAGCGTCCAGAGCATCCAGAGTTACCCGGGCACCTTCAAAGGTCAATGACGAAAACATCAGAACTGGCACCGGGGTCGATGCCATTATTTTTCGTACTGCGGTGATGCCATCCATGACAGGCATCTCGTAATCCATGGTGATTACGTCAGGTTTGAGTTTGTCATTCAGCTCAATGGCCTGAAGTCCGTTTTCAGCAACGCCAATGACCTCAAGACGAGGATCGGCATTGATAATATCTGTCACCCGGCGGCGGAAAAAACCTGAATCATCCACCACCAGTACTTTTAAAGCCATAATACTTCCTGTGTCAGGCCGCGCTCGATTGTCGAGTCGCATAACGCGTCAGCATGCTTGGAATATCAAGGATCAACGCAATGCGGCCATCACCTGTAATGGTTGCTCCAGCCATCCCGGCGGTACCGTGGAGCATTTTCCCCAGTGGCTTAATAACCACTTCTTCCTGACCAATTAACTGATCAACGACAAAGCCGACTTTGTTCGTACCTACCGAAACCACTACCACATGAGCGGACTCGTCGGCTTTCGCAAACTGCTCGCCTTTCACCAACCAACGCTTGAGATGAAACAGCGGAATAGCACGTTCACGCACAACCACAACTTCCTGCCCATCGACGACATTGGTCTGAGTAAGATCCAGGTGGAAAATCTCATTTACGTTCACAAGTGGGAAGGCAAACGCCTGATCTTTCAGCATCACCATCAGCGTCGGCATAATCGCGAGCGTTAAAGGCACTTTAATACTGATCGTTGTACCTTCACCCTTGAACGAGTCAATCGATATCGTACCGTTGAGCTGTGTGATTTTTGTCTTAACAACGTCCATTCCCACGCCACGGCCAGAAACATCGGATATCTGTTCTTTAGTGGAAAAACCCGGCGCGAAAATGAGATTAAAACATTCATTGTCTGTCAGGCGGTCTGCGGCATCCTGATCCATAACACCTTTTTCTACCGCCTTGCGTCTCAGGACATCAGCATCCATACCGGCACCGTCATCCTGAATCCGTAGCAGAATATGATCGCCTTCCTGCTCTGCTGAGAGAATGACCGTACCCACGCGACTTTTGCCACTGGCTTCGCGCACATCTGGTTGCTCAACGCCGTGGTCTACCGAGTTACGTACAAGGTGAACCAGTGGATCTGCGAGCGCTTCTACCAGATTTTTGTCCAGGTCCGTTTCTTCGCCGCGCAGCTCAAGATTAATTTCTTTCTTTAACTGTCGGGCCAGATCCCGTACCACTCTAGGGAAGCGACCAAAGACTTTCTTGATCGGTTGCATCCGCGTCTTCATCACGGACGACTGCAAATCGCCAGTCACTACATCCAGATTAGCGACGGCTTTCGCCATGGATTCATCGCTGCTCTTAAGTCCCAGGCGAACCAGACGGTTACGCACCAGTACGAGCTCACCCACCATGTTCATGATGTCATCGAGGCGCTTAGTATCAACACGGACAGTCGCCTCGGCCATGGCCTCTTTTTCGTTCTTGCGAGCGTCCGGCTTCGCTTTGGGTGCAGAGGACGCGGCAGGAGCGGCAGATTTAGCCGCCTCAGGCTTAGCGGCCGGTGTGGCTGCTGGCTTCGGCGTTGCTGCTTCAGGCTTTTTGACAGCCGTTTCTTCTGGCGCTTTCGCGGCAGGAGGTTTAGCTACTGCCGCAGATGAGCCCTGTGGTGCCGTTATGTCTGTTGCACCGGGCTTGCCTTTTCCGTGTAAGCGATCAAGCAATTCTTCAAATTCAGAATCAGTAATCAGATCGCTGTCACGACCCCCCGCCGATGGCGCTGACGCAGCAGGCGACTCTGGAGTAGCTGTTTTTTCTGGTTCATCAGGTGCCGGAGCTTCTGGCTTATTCGACGAAGACGAATCGACGGGCTTACCTTTTCCATGAATCTGATCCAGCAGAGCTTCAAATTCATCTTCTGTGATTTCATCGTCAGACGCTGATGCAACAGGTCCACTGTCGGTGTCGAACAGATCATCCCCACCAAAAAGGTTGTCATCATCACCAGTATTCTGTGCGGCAGCAGGGGCCTCCGTAGCAGCAGATGCAGCATCAGATTTTTCATCTAACGCATCAAGCAATTGCTCAAATTCATCATCGGTGATGTCGCCGTTGTCCGCATCCGCTGAAGTGCCTTCTGCAGAAGGCGCTTCAGCTTCTTCGACTACTGATTCTTCCACTGCAGCAGCTTCAACTGCTGGGGCTTCGTCCTCAGGCAATGCCAGATGATGCAAATTATCCAGCAAGCTCTGCTCTGCGGGCTCTGGCATTTCACCAGAACGCACACAGTCAAACATTTCATTAACGGTATCCAGAGCACTGAGAACCACATCCATCAGGTCTGCATTCACCGATCGTTTGCCATTACGAAGCGTATCGAACACGTTCTCGGCCGCATGGCAGCAATCCACCAGAGGGTTCAACTGCAAAAAGCCAGCACCGCCTTTTACCGTATGGAATCCACGGAAGATTGCGTTCAGGAGATCCTTATCGTCTGGACTGTTCTCCAGATCCACCAGCTGCTCTGACAGCAGTTCCAGGATTTCTCCCGCCTCTACGAGAAAGTCCTGGAGAATCTCTTCATCAGCATCGAAACTCATTCAACCGCTCCTCTAGAACCCTAAGCTCGACAACAGATCATCGACATCATCCTGGCTACTCACTACACCATCGGCTTTGCTATCGGTCTGTGGACCTTCAGGGTTAATATCCGGGCCTTTATCAGGCGCCGGCGTGCTTTGTTCAAACTCATGGTTGATGCCAGTGATCTGATCAACCTGCCCTGCCATCGAGACCAGTGTGACCAGGCGTCCTTCCACATCGCGAATCAGATTGATCACTTTATGAATGACCTGCCCGGTCAAATCCTGAAAGTCCTGAGCCAGGACAATTTCAGAAAACTGTTTCTTTATTTCCGACGAATCTTTAACGCTGCTGGAAAGATATTCATCAATATCACGACTGAGTTCGCGAAATTCGGAGGTATTCATTTCGCGTTTCATAAATCGTTTCCAGCGAGCAGAAAGTTCCGCTGCCCGATCGCCCATAGCGCCCGCCAAAGGGCCGCCGGCATCGGCGATATCCATCGTGCGATTGGCTGACTTATCCGTCATTTCAAGAACGTACGTCAGCTTATCGGTTGTCTCGGTAATATCAGAAGCGGCGCCAACCGTATCGACATTCAGATTCTTGATCGACTCATGCAAGGCACGGGTCAGTCGTCCGATCTCGTTATACAGTGTGCGATCACGCAACTGATTGAGGTCGTTTACCAGAGCAACTGCTTTACCGAGATCTCCCTGCTCGAGCTGTTCGAGCATATTCTCCGCAAGCGAGCGTATCTCCGAGCCGACCTGGTTGTCCTTATTGTCCAGGTTTACATCCACCATGGCGCTACCTTTAATCAGCCTTCGACGCGTTCAAAAATCTTATCGATTTTTTCTTTAAGTACTGCCGCGGTGAAGGGCTTAACGACGTATCCGTTCACGCCTGCCTGTGCCGCTGCAACGATCTGATCGCGCTTGGCTTCCGCAGTCACCATCAGAACTGGCAGAGTTTTAAGGCGCTCGTCTTCCCGCACATGCTTGAGAAGATCCAGGCCTGTCATCCCTGGCATGTTCCAGTCGGTGACCAGAAAATCGAAGTCGCCATTCTGCAGCATCGGCAACGCTGTTGTGCCATCGTCTGCCTCCTGAGTGTTGGTGAAACCAAGATCACGCAGCAGGTTTTTGACGATACGTCTCATTGTTGAAAAATCATCCACAATGAGAATTTTCATGTTCTTGTCCAAAACGACCTCCAATATACGACTTTTACAAACCAAGCCGGTCCTGAATTAAGTTTAGACCCAGTTAGCGGTTTATCCAGAAAGAGAGAGAAAGAATAGAAAAGAATAATGACGGCGTCTGATATGGTCTGAAAGCGCTGGATGCGCCGGTAGGGAAAAATCAGGCCCAATCACTCAGACGCGCGCGTAAACGGTGTGTGGCTTGAGAGTGCAGCTGACTCACGCGAGACTCGCTGACGCCTAATACAGCGCCAATTTCTTTGAGGTTCAGCTCTTCGTCATAGTAAAGAGCAAGAACGAGCTGCTCGCGCTCTGGCAGGCCTGAAATGGCTTCCGCCAACTGGCGACGAAATGCATCCCTCTCCATGCCTTTTCCGGGCCCGGGGGTGGAGTCATCCATCAGATCGGGAGAACTGTCGTTTTCCAGCAACTCTTCATAGCTGAACAGACGACAACCCGCACTATCCTTCAGTATCTGGTGGTACTCGTCCTGGCTTATACCAAGGACAGCCGCAACCTCACTGTCGTCGGCATCACGACCTTTGACTGCTTCAACCTGTTTAATCGCATCCTGGATACGGCGGGCATTGCGATGCACTGAACGGGGTGCCCAGTCACCTTTGCGTATTTCGTCGAGCATGGCCCCACGAATCCGGATACCGGCGTAGGTTTCGAAGCTCGCGCCTTTGCCGCCATCGTATTTACGCGCAGCTTCAAGCAAACCGATCATGCCCGACTGGATCAGGTCATCTACCTGCACACTGTCCGGTAAGCGTCCCATCAGATGATGAGCAATCCGCTTCACCAGACCCGCGTGTTCCCGGACCAGATCGTCGAAATTAGTATTCTGAACGTCGGAGTACACCAGACAACTTCCCGTCGACACCCGTCATGCTCCTACCTGATCAACCAGCCGGTCCACGAAGAACTCAAGATGTCCGCGTGGCGTGGATGGCAGCGGCCAGCTGTCTACTTTCTTGGCTAACGCCCGGAAAGACGTCGCTGCTTTTGACCGTGGATAGGCTTCAATTACCGCCTTCTGACGCTGTACCGCTCGCTTAACCGCATCGTCAGAAGGAACTGCGCCAACGTATTGCATAGCAACATCAAGAAAACGATCAGTGACTTTGGTCAGCTTGGCAAACAAGGCCATACCGTCCTGCGGTGACTTCACCATATTGGCAACGACACGGAAACGGAACAGACCGTAATCGCGGTTCAGAAGTTTAATCTGAGCATACGCATCCGTGATCGAAGTCGGCTCGTCAGTCACGACTACCAGTACTTCCTGTGACGCCCGGACAAAACTCAGGACAGTATCTGAAATCCCCGCTGCCGTATCGATGATCAGTACATCAATATCGTCGCCGATATCGCTGAACGCCTGAATCAGCCCGGCATGTTCCATTGGATTCAACTGCGACAGTTTCTGGGTCCCCGAAGAGGCAGGCACAATTCTGATACCACCGGGGCCTTTGACCAGAACTTCTCTCAGGTCACACTCGCCCTGCAGCACATTTTCAATTGTCTTGTTCGAGCTGATACCGAGAAGAATATCGATATTTGCCAGTCCGAGGTCGGCATCAAGGATGACGACACGTCGGCCCATTTCAGACAGGGCAATACCAAGGTTTACGGAGACATTGCTTTTGCCAACACCGCCTTTACCGCCGGTGACTGCTATGACCTGTACAGGATGACTCGCCATCTTCAATTAAACTCCGTGTTGAAAGCTTTTCTGTTGTGTTGCCATGTTCATTGCTTCTGCCGCCTGCCAGCGCGTTCTTGCCATCCGCGCCATTTGCTCAGCAAGGTTGACCAGTCTTGATGCATCCGGGTAATGCAGATCATCCGGAATGTGAGGACCGTCGGTAATCAGGGTCAGTGGCAAGCGGGTCAGAGCGGCAACACTGAGGCCAGCCCCCAGGCTGAAACACTCATCCAGTTTGGTGAAAATACAACCATCCAGCCCCGCTGGCTTGAAGTGCTCGTAGTTCTCCTGAAGGCAACGCGCCTGACTTGTCAGAGGCAGCACCAGAAACTTACGAACATCACGACCAGTCTGTTTAAGCATAGACAACTGTGACGAAAAATGTGGGTCCTGACTGGCAAGTCCGGCACTATCGATCAATACCAGTTTCTTCTTGCGCAGCGTGCTGAGCGTTTTCACCAGATCACCATTCTGCAACACCACTTTCATCTCGACACCCAGAATCCGGGCGAACGCCTGCAACTGGTCATGCGCTGCCATGCGATAATTATCAAGCGTCACGAAGGCGACCGAGTCTGGCCCATGGCGCTGAACAAATCGCGCAGCAATTTTGCCCAAAGTAGTTGTCTTGCCTGCACCGGTCGGACCGACAAGGGCGATGGTTCCGCCCTTTTCGAGTACGCCCTGAGGCAGTAACGGCAGATCGCTCTGGATAACGCCCAAGGCGGATTTCCAGGCCTGCTCAAGGTCTCCACTCTGATCGCTCATACTAACGACCCTGTCAGCCCACGCGGGCTCGAGACCAATGTCCTGGCAACGCTGCCACAGCTGAGACTGCTGCCAGGTTAATGGACGGCGGGTATCCCATGCGCTGCCCTGATGGCTGACCAGCCAGTCTTTCAGCTCACGCAATTCACCCTGCATTTCCTGCAGGCGGGTCTGGTAGGTTTCTTCTGATTTTTTACGCTCTTCAACAGCCTGCTCCGCCAGTCGGGTAGCGGCTGCCACATCCGCTTCGGTACGACTCACCTGAGCTGACGCTTGCTGAGAGTCTCTTTGCTGTGGTGCATAATGCGCTGCAGTGTCAGCTGCATATTCCTGACGCTGGGCGGCACTCGCGCGTGCTGCCTGCTTCGCCGCTTCCAGCTCACGCTGAAGGCGCAGCTGACGATCCAGTTCGCTCTGCTTTGCCGTATCGATCTCTCCCAGCATCTCGCTGCTGGCCACAACTTCCATGCCGTTATCCAGGCGTCGGCTGGATACGATGACCGCATCCGGGCCCAGCTCAGCCGACACCATTTTCAATGCCAGCTGCATGTTGTCTGCGACGAAACGTTTTACCTTCATAATTCAGCCTCGTTACGACTTGCCACCAACGGCAGCAACGATCGTAATGCTCTTGTTGTCCGGCACTTCCTGGTAAGCCAGTACGTGCAATTGCGGAATACTGTTCCTGACGAACTGCGACATCGCCGGACGTAATTGCGAAGTCACCAGAAGCACCGCTGGGCGGCCTGCCGCTTCTTGTGTCTGCACCGATTCATTCAGTGAGCGTTGCAAGGTGTCTGCCATACCTGGTTCAAGAACCAGCCCCTGTTGGCTGCCCTGCTGAGCACTCTGCTGTAAGCTTTTCAGCAATAATTGTTCCAGCCCCGGATCCAGCGTCATCACAGGCAGTTCATCGGTGTTTCCAAAGATATTCTGAGTAATCATGCGGGCCAGAGCCAAACGAGCGGCAGAAACGAGAGCGGCAATATCTTGACTCTGAGCTGGAGAGTTCGCCAAAGACTCGGCGATAGAACGCAGATCTCGGATAGGCACCTGCTCACGCAGCAGGTTTTGCAGGACCGCGAGAAGCTGACTGATGCTGACTTTGTTGGGCACCAATTCTTCGGCCAGTTTCGGAGATGTCTTCGCCAGCATATCTACCAGGTGCTGAGCATCCTCATGACCAATCAATTCATGAGCATGAGTCTGCAACTTCTGATTCATATGCGTTGCGACCACGGTACTGGCATCGACGACGGTATAGCCAAGCGTTTGTGCCCGGTCTTTCAGATCTGGCGTGATCCAGTAAGCTTCCATACCGAAGGCTGGGTCGGTCGTCGCCATACCTTCGATTTTGCCGTATACCTGGCCTGGGTTAATCGCCAGCTCACGCTCAGGATGAATTTCTGCTTCCGCCAGCGTGACACCCATCAGGGTGATTCGGTACTGATTGGGCAACAGATCAAGGTTGTCGCGAATATGTACCGACGGAATGAGAAAGCCAAGTTCCTGCGACAGTTTGCGACGAACGCCTTTAATGCGGCTGAGTAGTTGCCCGCCCTGGTTTTTATCCACCAGCGGAATCAGGCGATAACCCACTTCAAGCCCAACGCGATCTACGGGCTCCACGTCGTCCCAGCCCAATTCTTTAACTTCCAGCTGCTTCATTGCCTCGGCAGCTTTTTCCTGCGGCGCTGCTAAGGCATTACCTGCGCCAGCGCCAGCTCCTTCAAGCGCCGGTGTATCTTTCGGCTTTCCACCCAATCGTCGCACGACTGCATCGCCCAGCTCACCGCCTTCTTTATTCCAGCGAATAACATAGGCAGCCAGGCCAGCCACCAGAGCGGCGCTGATAAATACCGTGTGTGGCATTCCCGGAACAACCCCCATTAACAGAAGTAGACCGGCAGACACAGCCAGCGCGCGGGAAGAACCAAACATCTGGCCAAAGACCTGCTGTCCCATGTCTTCATCGCCACCATTACGAGTGACCATAATGGCGGTTGCAGTCGACAGCAGCAGTGATGGAATCTGGGCAACCAGACCATCACCAATCGCCAGCAGCGTATACGCAGATACTGCATCACCAAACGTCAGGTTGTGCTGAGCCATACCGATGGCAAAGCCACCCACCACGTTAATGATCAGAATCAGAATGCCAGCGATCGCATCACCTTTTACGAATTTACTGGCACCGTCCATAGCACCGTAGAAGTCCGCTTCTGCGGCAATATCTGAACGACGTTTTTTCGCCTCTTCGGCCTCAATCAGGCCAGCATTCAAGTCAGCGTCAATGGCCATCTGCTTACCGGGCATAGCATCCAATGTGAAGCGCGCGCTCACTTCTGAAACACGGCCAGCACCTTTGGTCACCACCACAAAATTGATGATCATCAGAATCATAAAGACCACCAGACCCACGGCATAGTTACCGCCGATCAGCACTTCACCAAACGCCTCAATCACCTTACCCGCGGCATCACCACCTTCATGGCCATACAGGAGCACAACACGGGTTGAGGCGACGTTGAGTGCCAGACGCAACAATGTCGCGATCAGGAGAATGGTCGGGAAAATGGCGAAATCTAATGGGCGTTTTGAATAAACACTGACCAGTAATACGACTATAGATAAAGCAATATTAAAGGTGAAAAAGGTATCCAGCAGAAACGGCGGCAGAGGCAACGTCATCATGCCCAGCAACACCAGCAGCATGACTGGAATGCCGAGGTTGCCCTGCATAAGGATTGAGGCTCCGCTCTTCAGTTGTCCGACTACATTGCTTCCGGAGGCCGCTGCCATTTAGATACCCGTCAAAAAAATGTTCTACCAACTGGGTATCGCAAGAAGTGTTCCCGTTTTAATTCAGACAGTCATTTTTATCGAACTTTTTAAGTTATGAAGGATCTGGGTCGACTCTCAGATCACGAGGAATTGGCATGTCAGGCTTACGTTCAGGCTTCGGCCCTTTCCCCTTAGCGAACTGATCCATCTGATAGATATACGCCAGTACCTGCGCCACGGCGACATACAGCCCCTCTGGTATTTCATCGCCGACTTTGGTGTGGGTGTACAGGGCACGAGCCAATGGCGGTGCCTGCATCTGAGGTACGTTATTTTCTTTGGCGATTTCACGGATTTTTAAAGCAACCCGATCTGAACCTTTCGCCAGCAACACAGGCGCAGCACTGGCGCCCGCGTCGTAGCGTAGCGCAACCGAGTAGTGAGTTGGGTTAGTAATTACAACGTCTGCCTCTGGCACATCGGCCATCATCCGGCGCTGCGCAACTTCACGCTGTAACTGACGAACTTTGCTCTTAACCTCGGGCTTACCCTCGGTTTCTTTATATTCGTCTTTAATTTCCTGCATCGACATACGCATCTTTTTCGTGAAGCTGTATATCTGCCAGGGCACATCAACAATCGCGATCAGTGCCGTCGAGGCACACAGTGCCAGTACACTCCAGATGATAATCGTAATAGCGTGATCAATCGCTGATTCGGTACTCTCGTATTGAATGCGCATCGCATCCTGAAAAAAGAACAGAAGCGTCAACCAGGCGACGGTACCGACGACCAGCACTTTCGCCCATGCCTTAAACAGTTCAACCAGAGAGTTGGCAGAGAACATCCGCTTCAGGCCACTGAGCGGATTTAAGCGGTCGAGTTTGGGCGTGATGGCTTTGCCCGAAAATAACCACCCTCCGACTAGAAGCGGGCCCGCGAACGCGGCGATCAATACCACTACCAGCCAAGGTGCGAGAGCAATCGCCGCTTCTAGTGCTGATGCATCGAGATACGACGTCATCATACCGGTATCAAACGCGGTATCACGATCGAAAGAAAAAGAATGTTTGGCCATCGCAGCGATACGCTCTGACATGAATGGGCCAAACATCAGTAAGCCAGCAGCCCCCATGACCAGTACCATGGTGGTGCCGAGTTCTTTAGATCGGGGAACCTGACCTTCATCCCGCGCTTTTTGAAGGCGCCGGGGGGTGGGTTCTTCTGTTTTTTCCTGACTACTATCCTGCTCTGCCATAACAACCTCTAGAGAGTGATCAGCTTCTTCAGGAACTCGAAGAGAACATCCATGTAGCCATGAAAGCTGGATGCCATCTCATCAATGTTCAGCCACATAATTAACAGCCCGACAATCATGGTTACAGGAAAACCGAGTGCAAAAATATTCAGCTGTGGGGCCGCCCGCGTCATGACACCAAACGCGAGGTTCACAATCAGCAAAGCAGTCATGGCAGGTAGAGAAATCACCACTGCGGCAGCAATCATCCAGCCACTCCAATTGACCAGTAGTCCGAACTGCTCAGCAGAAAAACTGGCCATACCAATCGGGATTGAGCGAAAACTGTCGACCAGTATTTCAATAAGCACCAGGTGCCCGTTCAATGACAGAAATACCAGACTGACCATAAACAGAAACCACTGCGAGATAACGACCACCGATGCGCCCTGACTGGGGTCTACCGTGGTGGCGATACCCAGGCCGGTCTGCATCGCGATCAATTGCCCTGCAATCACAAACACCTGCATCAGCAGCTCGGTTACAAATCCGAGCAAAACGCCAATAAGCAGTTGCTGCAAAATAATAATGACAGACGCAAGGGAGATAGCTTCGACCTTAGGAATCGGCGGTAACAGAGGCACGACAACCAAAGTGACAGCAACGGCAAGAAGCAGACGTACCCGCATTGATACCATGCGGGTACCGATCAGGGGCATCACCATCAAGAGACCGGATATCCGCGCAAAGGGATACACGTATCGGGTAATCCAATGGCTGATATCGAGTGCCTCAAACTCTATCACGGGTCAGCCGATCAGGAAGGGAATATTGAGATAAATTTCACGCGTAAAGTCGAGCACCGCGCTGACAGCCCAGGGGCCAAACATAATCATCGCCAGCAAGGTAACCACTAAACGCGGCAGGAAACTCAAAGTCTGCTCGTTAATCTGGGTGGCCGCCTGAAAAGTACTTACCATCAGACCAATGATCAGACTGGGAACAATAATGACAACAACAATGGCCAGCACGATGTAGAGTGCATTGGTAAAAATATCGCCGATAATCGCTTCAGACATTCTCGCCTCCTGTCGCTGGTGACGTTTTCATAAGACCCTGCCTATATCGTTCCGAAACTATTCGCCAAAGTACCCATGATCAATGCCCAGCCATCAATCAACACGAATAACATAATTTTAAATGGCAACGAAATAATGATGGGCGACAGCATCATCATACCCATGGCCATCAGAATACTGGCGACGACAAGGTCGATGATCAGGAACGGAATAAATATCAGAAAGCCAATCTGAAACGCTGTTTTCAGCTCACTGGTAATAAACGCCGGAATCAGGATATGAATCGGTGTTTCTGCCGGGCCCGCAATATCAGTACGACCACTGATGCGCACAAACAAATCAAGATCTGTCTCCCGTGTTTGCGCCAGCATAAACTCATGCATCGGGACTGCGGCTCGCTCTAAAGCTTCAAGTGGTGCAATTTCTTCGGCGAGATATGGCTGAATCGCATCCGCATTTACGATACGGAAAACCGGCATCATGATAAACAGTGTCAGAAATAATGACAGGCCGAGTAGCACCTGATTCGACGGTGTCTGCTGCAGGCCAATGGCCTGTCGGAGAATCGCTAATACAACAATAATTCGGGTAAATGACGTCATCATAATGAGCAGCGACGGTAATACCGTCAGTAGCGTCATTAATACAAGGATCTGGATAGTAACTGAGTACTGACCACCGTTGTCATTAGCGGTATAAACAACGGCAGGAATACCGCCAGGGCCAGTTACCGGGGCCGCAGGGTCCGCGCCGAAGGCGAACGCCGGCATCATAAGAAACAGAGGCAGCCAACGCATCAGAGTCTTCATTTGCGTACAGCCTTCTTCAGAATATCGGCAAAATCAGCGGGCTTATTTTCTGCAACATCAATCGGTTGGTCCAGCGTTGCCAGCGTGTTAATGCCGTGCGGTGTAATACCAATCACAAGCTGTTGTTCACCGGCCTGAATAATGGCCACTTTTTCGCGCTGCCCTAAGGGTAGTACCGCAAGTGTTTTCAGGTGTTGAGCACCGCCTGTCCACTGACCAACGCGGGTTTTATTCACCAGCCAGGCCAGACCCACAATAAGGCCAAGTATGAGGATCAGGAAAAGCACGACCTTTCCAGCACTGGCCATCGGTGTCGCTTGCAGCATAGGCGTCACCTGTTCTTCAGCGAACGCCATGCCGGGCAGCAAGAGTAAAAAT
>NZ_DDKU01000109.1:0-14265 GCF_002339775.1 Thalassolituus sp. UBA2590 | reverse complement strand
CTCCCAGCTGAGCTAAGGCCCCGTCTCAAAACGTGCGCGAATATTAATGGTGTCCCTCTGGACTGTCAACTATTTTGCGAAAAAAATTCACATAAACAACAACTTACAACGCCAGCTCAAACAAAAAGAGCGGCATAGAAGCCGCTCTTTTGGTTAATCAGTACTGCTGAACTGATCAATCAGCTTGCTGGGCATTCTCCATCGCGATAAGCAGCGAGGTGTACTCTTTCTCGAGCTTCTTCAGCTTCTTCTTACCCGGTGCACCCAGTGTATCGACAGCATGGCGAACACGCGCACGGCTCATATCCGGGCCAAGCAAGGCCATGGTGTCGAGTACTGAGATAGTTGATGATGTTCCGGCAATCGCGATAAAGAATGGGTACAGGAAGTCGCGGATTTTGACATCCATCTGCTTTGCTAACCCAAACAGCGCCTGCTCGATGTTCTCCTTTTCCCAGTGACGGATAGCTTCCAGTTGCCACAACCCCATCTGCAGAATGTTGGTTGTCGCTTCTGTATCAAGCACTTTGTGCTCAAAGCTCTCAGGCGTCAGCGGCGTCATACCCGACAGGAAGTGCCCGGCTAGAGGGGCAACGTCAGAAAAGACTTCAACCCGTGGTTGAACGTGTGGGATCACCGGCAACACGTTCTCTGGGCGGAAGCCCCACTGAGCGAACTTTTCAACAAACTGCTCAGGAGACAGCTCACGCAGCCAGAGGCTATTCAGCCAACGTAACTTCTCTACATCGAATACCGGGCCACCCAGAGACACACGATTGATGTCGAAGTTACTGAACATTTCATCACGGCTGAATTTCTCGCTCTCGTCCGGCATAGACCAGCCCATACGACCGAGGTAATTCAGTACGGCTTCTGGCATAAAGCCCATACGCTCATAGAACATGATCGACGTTGGGTTCTTACGCTTACTGAGCTTGCTCTTATCCGGGTTACGCAGCAGCGGCATATGACACAGCTCTGGCATATCCCAACCAAAGTATTCATAAAGCAGCTTATGCTTAGGCGCTGAGCTGATCCACTCTTCACCGCGGATCACGTGAGTAATCGCCATCAGGTGGTCATCAACCACGTTGGCCAGGTGGTAGGTTGGCATACCGTCGGATTTCATCAGAATCTGAGCGTCGACCTGAGCCCAGTCCAGTTCAATCTCACCGCGCAGCATATCTTTAACGACACAAACGCCCTCTTCCGGGACATTCATGCGCACAACGTACGGCGCCCCTGCTGCTTCACGCTCGTTAACCTCGTCTTCAGGTAAAGCGAGGTCAGATACTTTCAGAGCAGTCTGGTTGCCGCTTTCCTGTTTCTGCTGGCGCAGCGCATCCAGCTCTTCGGCGGTGCGATAGCACTTGAAGGCCTTGCCGCTATCAAGCAGCTTCTGTACGTGTTCTTCATAAATCGCACGGCGCTCACTCTGACGGTAAGGGCCGTAATCGCCACCAACATCAGGACCTTCATCCCAGTCCATGCCAAGCCAACGTAAACTGTCGAGAATCGCCTGCTCAGATTCAGGGGTACTACGTACCTGGTCAGTATCTTCAATACGCAGTAGAAATTGGCCGCCATGCTGGCGGGCAAAAGCGAGGTTGAACAGAGCAATATATGCGGTACCTACATGGGGGTCGCCGGTAGGAGACGGCGCGACACGTGTGCGGACAGTCATGATGGATCTCGGTTAACTCAAAACTGCCGCGATTATAGAGAAATACCGGGTCGATTGCATGACGAATGCGTACGGGGCACACATTCGCCCGCACCAGGTCAGCGAGCTACCACTTCCTCAATTTCGGTCAGGATTGCGATCACTTCGCGACTGGCCGTTTCCATGGCTTCCAGATAACCAAGCATCGCGTCCCGGTTACCCTCGCTATGTGCTTTCATCGCCTTAAAGCCGTTATCATGAACTGCCTTATGAGGTGCATCCAAACGACGATAAGCACTCAGATGACTGTACTTATCGCGCCCTTCGCCTTCGCTATACCACTTACCTAAACGACACATAGTGTGGTCAGCAAGCTGTGGCAACTCAACGTCCTGTCCCTGACTGATCGCGGCGTAAACCTGCCCTTTCCAGACAATGTGATCCAGCTTCACTGTCTCAAGGAAAGACTCAGCCGATGTCCGCTCAAAGCTATGACAGACCTGACCGGCAACGTCGCCGACTTCGTTAATGTGCGAAGATACGGTTTCCACTTCATCGGAAAGTACGGCGCCTCGTTCACCAAGCGCTGCGATCCCACGTGCAACCCGGTCTACTTCACCACCAATCGTTGAAATCAGTGCGTCAATTTCTGCAGTCGCGTCAGCTGTACGCTGTGCCAGCGTACGTACTTCGTCTGCGACAACGGCGAAGCCGCGCCCTTGCTCGCCAGCTCTCGCCGCTTCAATGGCAGCATTAAGGGCTAACAGGTTCGTCTGTTCAGAGATTCCCTTGATCAGACTGACAAAGTCTTCGATACCCGACGCCACAGACTTCAAACCGCCCACCGCTGTAGAGGCCTCCTGCGACTCGTTCTGAATGACATCCAGTGATTCCGTCAACTTACCAAGGGTCGACGATATTTCAGCAACCCGTTCCAGAGAAGCCTGAACGCTCACGTTCTCGTCCTCTAAACGCGTTGCTGAGCCCGCCATGGTGTTGCGAACACTATCGATGGCATCCGTTGAGCTAAACCATAACGATTGAAGATCCTTCACATACTGATATTGCGTAAGCCCGAACTCACAACGCATCTCGGCCACGACTTTAACCTTATGTAGAAGCTCATTCTCCTGTTCAAGCTTCTGTATACGAGCCTCATATTCAGCTACTGGGACGGTTTCTACGGTTTTCTTGGGGGAACGAAAGAACACAGGAAAGCTCCACAAACAAAGTTATTAACAACCTCACGCGACGGTTTGAAAAGATATCGCTCATGTAAGGTTAGTAAATAACCAGCGTAAAGCCAGCTGAGGTAGGAGTAGCCACCTATAACAGGCAGACTGTTACCCCTTGCGAATGAATGCGGACGGGGTTTCTCCTGTCCAGCGTTTGAAGGCACGGCTGAAAGCCTGCGCGGTACTGAAGCCCAGTAACTCAGACAACTCAGCAACGGACTGCCCACCACGGGCGAAATAACCACGCGCAAAACGTTCCCGGATAACGTCCAGTTCACGCTGATAGGTCGTACCATCTTCTGCTAAACGGCGTCTGAACGTACGACTACTCATCCCAAGTTCACTGGCCGCCCGCTCAAGCGAAGGTAAAGCGCCGTATGAGCGAACGAGAAAGTGGCGCAAGCGAAGAGGTAAAAACTGCATTGCGCGGGTTGGAATCCTCTGAAACAGCGTCTTTTCGGCGGTCATTACCAATAAACGATTGGCCAGAGGTAATTCAAAGTCGGCACTGCCCGCCTTACGGATTATTCGGGTCTGAGCACAGGAGAAGCGCACAGGGCAACGAAAGTATCGCCGGTAAATATGTCCCCACTCAGGCTCAGGATAACTGAACTCGACCGCCACGGGTTCGAGTTCGGAATCACGCCCCACAAGGTCGCAGACAATGTTGTAGAAGCTGATGCTGTTCAGCTCCATAAAGTAATGAGTATAAGGCGCAAGCGACACGTTCTCATCAATCGCTAACCAGGCCAGCCCGTCCCCCTCATGCACGGACATATCCAGCGCGGGAAACAACTCACGGCATAACCGGGCTGTGGTCTGACTGCACTCTTTGAGCGTTGGTTGAGAGATACTCAGAAGTCCAGCGTAGCCGTGGTGAGACACCGTCATAATGTTACCGACGAAGAGCCCAAGGTAAGGCATACGCATATGTTCAATCGATTGCTCAACCAGGCCAAGTACCTGCCGGGTGGAGATATATCGGCCAGCGACATTACCCTCGCTGAAGTCGACACCGATCTTACGGAACATTTCATTGTGATCGAGCCCCATCGAGACCTGCATCAACTTATTCAGCTGCACAGCACGGGCGTCTTCGTACTGTTCATCGACACCCAGGTCAAGATCAGGTTTCTGAGCGATATTAAAGTACGTCAGTATGTGCCCGAGAGGGATGCAGGGAGTATCCAGGTCCATAAATGTTCCAGATGAATTTTATGGACCTGAAAGTATCAATAGCCAGAAGGCAGATCAACGCCAACGAATATATAGAGTGATTGGCTGCGAGCTTAAGTGCTCAACGGGCCAGATTAAGACGCTTTAATGCTGAACTCCGCACCTATGCGCCGGGCCTCTTCAGCCGCCCTGTCGCGGATATCGCGGTCATCTGAATAGATCTGAGAGATCAGTTTCAACTGGATCAATTGCGCTTTTTCTACCGACATTTCCTTATTTTCGATGCGCTTTGGCAACTGAGCAAGTACCGCTTCTATGAGAACGTTTCGCTCATCAGAATCTGATGTTTTATCTAACGCTTCGAGCTGTTTATTAAATCGCAATAAATTAACAAGACGCAAAAGCTCAGTTTGCGGGTTCGCTTTTTTGGCAGCTACGGCTTGAAGCATCATCCATTCTGCTGGAGATACGAAATCAGGGCGACCTTCAATGCGGTTCAGTTCACCGACACTGGTAGCGGCTTCTTTTGCTGAGTTAAGCGCGTCTTTCTGCATCTGGATCAGTTGATTGGGCGTCATCGCAGCAAGCTCTTCACGCGTATACTCCACTGATTGGGATATAGCCTGAGAGTGCTGAGGTTCTACTGACGTCTTCAATGCCTGCATTCCATCAAAGCCAGAGTAGTAAGCGAGCCCGCCAATAGTGATAACGCCAGCAGCGATAGCTATTTTCAACATACTCTTTACCTCTTGTACTTCTGTTACTTCAGTGAAAAATCCAGGAATCGAGTCCGTTCGATTCCTGGCCAAGGAGACCATCAGAGTTTTACAGGCGCTCTGGCGCTGGTGGAACCAGGCGGAAATTGTATTCCTGACCAGGGCCAGCGACGAGGCTGTTGAACAGCGCGGTCATCCAACCACACTCAAGCTCTGAAAATTCTGTTTCACCCTCAAACACGATGCCGCCTGCACCGAAGTCAGCAATTGGACCTTCCCAGTTGAGATCGAAGTTCGCAGGCTCAATGGTTTTACAGTTAAACGGCAGCTTCAGCCAACCGAAACCGGCAGCATTAATCAGAACGTTGGCCTGCGTCGAACCATTGATTGCCAGTATACCATCGCGGCTCAGGCGGTTTGTCGCTTCGATCTGACCAACAGGTTCAACCGACAGCGCGACATCAAGGTTCACCAGGATATTCAGCTCTGCATCAAAGTCTGGAACGTACAGGTCGCCGACCAGGCTTTCATCGGTGATGTTTGCATCTGCAGTGATTGAGGTATCTTCAGGAAGCTCAACCGTCTGATTCAGTGTCGCCAGGTGCAGCTCTGCATCCAGGTTCCACTCATCCAGAGTCACGATGAAATCGCCACCGCCCGGATTAGCATTTGATACAGGATCAGCAGCAAAGCTGTAGCAGCTGTTACGTGGGTTCTGGCCAGCAAAACGCTCGTCAAGCCAGGTCAGAACGGTTGGAGCCGCCTGGAAGAGCGTCACGATGTGCTCACTTGGATAAACGTCGTAAGTGACCTTATCGAAGCGTCGGCAGTAGTCTTTTTTCAGCTCTACGCTTTGCTCAATCGGAATGAACTCATCCGCAGTACCGTGATAAAGCAACACTGGGACATCAGCACCCTCGCCACCCAGATTCTGCTCATTGATGCGCTGACCAATAGAAGGCACCATCAAAAGCTCATCCAGATCTTTGTTGCCAACGGTGTAAGAGCTGAGAGATTCATTCATATAGTCGAACAGGAACTCAAAAGTACACTTGTTTTTATAGTCAGCGATGGCTGCTTTACCGTTCGCACTGGCAAGCTGATCGACTGGGATATCATCCGGATATTGCTCGGCAAGACCAATGATCCCCCCAAGAAGGAAGGATGCACCTGTACTGCCATTCAGATAATCAGCAACCACGGGGAAGTCAGCCGGAGTACCACCTGATGCAACACCTACCAGATCAAGTTCTGGTGCATAGTCGTCTGCAATCTGACCGACCCATGCAGCAGTCTGCCCGCCCTGAGAGAAGCCCCAAACAGCAGCAGGCGCTTCAGCATCTATCCCTGCACGAGGAATCTGAGAGGCGGCACGGAAAATATCCAGTGCGGCGTGCGCCTGCGACTCACCGGCCAGATAGGTAGGTGTAGCACCCGTGGTATAGCCCTGATAGTCAGTTACCAGTACCGCATAACCCTTTTCAAGAGCGGCACGAATGTTACGGATTTCATAATCGCTACCGGCCTGTAGTTGCAAGGACGGAGCGCAAGACTGGTCCAGACCATGTGTACCCACGGCATAACTCAGCGTTGGGCGCTCACCCACACCACTCCACTCATTGCTTGAAATTAAAACAGTACCAGTAACTGCGTTCTCGGCACCGAGTGAGTCAGTAGAGCGGTACATAACGTTGTATGCTTTAGCCAGCGGGGCCCCAGCACCGAGATTTACGCTCGCATCGCGATACCAGACCAGGTCTCCGTTCTGGTTGGTATTGATTGATGGAATATCGTAGAAGTCCATTCCGGACGGACCTTCTACTGCCGCGTGTGCGGCGACCGGAGTTAGCAGAGCTGCGCTCAGAGCAAGGGCGCCGGCCTTCAGTTTGAAGTCAGACATGGTAGATCACCTTTATTGTTTCGTTATTTTTATAACGGACGGATGTTTCCGAACCTGTGATCTACCTTACGCCCCAATTATGTGACTGTGCTCGCAATTGTCGGACAGTGATCGGTCTGAAATGGCCACTGCCAAACGGTGTTTTCGGCCACCTTGAACCGATGGCCACTTAACGTCAGGTTCTGGCCATAATTGACGCCATGTACTCTTTGGGAGACATGTTAGTCCAACGGCGAAAGGCCTTTGCAAAAGCAGAAGAATCAGCAAAACCAAGCAAATGGGCGAGCTCGGTTACAGAGTCGCCACCGCGAGCAAAATACTCACGGGCAAATTTCTGTCGTACAAAATCCAGCTCTTGCTGATAAGACGTACCGTCATCTTTTAACTTACGCCGCATAGTACGGCCACTCATGCCCAATTCGCTGGCCGCATTTTCCAGGGATGGGAAAGCACCGTAATAACGAATAAGTAATCGCCTCAACCGTAACGGCAGGTACTTCATTGCCTTTGTCGGGATATTTTCGAATAGCGACTTCTCAGCCGTCATTGCCATCAGACGATTCGCAAGAGGCAACTCATGGTTTGCCAACATCGACTTACCGATGATTCGAGACTGATGACAACCGAAAACAACCGGGCATTTAAAGTAACGTCGGTAAATGTGACCCCACCCCGGCTCCGGGTAACCGATCTCCACGCGAACCGGCATCAGGTCCGGATCATTAGCCACAAGATCACGGAAGATGTTGTAAAAGCTCACCAGATTCAGCTCAACAAAGAAGTGCGAATAAGGATCCAGCGGAATGTTCTCGTCGATGGCAAACCACCCTTCCTCACCATCAATAGTGACACTCATTTCCAGAGGCGGAAATAATTCACGGCAAAACCGCACCACCGCTTGCCCGCAATCCCACAGCGTAGGCTGAGTTACAGCAGCCAGGCCGGCCATACCATGGTGTGACACTGTCATCAGATTACCCATCGCCAGACCGATATAGGGCATCTTCAAAGCGTCCATTATCTGCTCAACGAGATTAAGAACCTGCCGAGCAGAAACGAACATACCTACGCCGTCTTCTTCGCCAAGATCGATGCCTGCGCGCGCATACATGTCTGCAGGCTCCAGGCCGGTAATTGACCGCATCAGCTCATCGGGATTATCAGGAATGATGCCCGTGCGCTTCATCAGCCAGTCAGCATCAACCTCGATCGATTTCTTCAGATTGAAATAGGTCTGTATGTGGCCCAAAGGTATACACTTAGTGTCTAGATCCATAGCTCGCACCGCGCTGTTGTTATTTTATGTCGCGCAAATTGGGCAAACAGGATACACCTCGCGCTGAATTGGCAGCAATGCGCACAAGGCCTTTTTTGACCGCAATGGCCACAATCAACCGAAAAACTTCCTACCAGAAACGCTGAAAATTCAGCAATGACGTCGTATAACTCGAATGTGATCTCAAATGACTGGCCGGATTAAGCCTGATCGAAGGGCAATAAAAAACCCGGCCAATTGACCGGGTTCTTCGAATTAGTGGCCGGGCCGAGAAAGTGGAGGGAGGGATGACTTGCGCCCTTCGGCCCGTCGTCGCAGGCTCCGACGTTGTCTCACTGCGTTCGACTCGAACCTGCGAGGGTTCTCACCCTGCCCTCACCAATCACTGCCAACCTGAACGTCAGCCAATAAAAAACCCGGCCAATTGACCGGGTTCTTCGAATTAATGGCGGTGAGGGAGGGATTCGAACCCTCGATAGGGATAAACCTATACACGCTTTCCAGGCGTGCTCCTTCAGCCACTCGGACACCTCACCTTGTTTGTCTACGTTACCCCATATAAAGGGGCTGTAAGTCGCACTCTGCCGTGCTCGTTACCGTCGTCGTAAACTCCGACATTCTTTGCGAGTCAGTCACCAGGACGCCTCACCAGCGCCGCGCACTATACGCATGGCACCGTATGAGGTCAACCTTTATAGGCTAATGCCTTGTTTTTTAACTGGTTTCGCCCGTCCAGGCAGTAACATACTCAGACAGTTCGACGTCGGGGACAGGTTTAGGTGTCGTATTGATGTGGCCAACATAGAGGAAGGCTGTAATGACATCATCACGATTCAAGCCCAGTGCGTTCCTTACGCCCTCGCACTCAGCCATGGCACCCGTGCGCCATATGGCTCCCAGCCCCATTGCATACGCGGCGTTCAGCATATTCTGTACGCCCGCTCCCGTAGAGAGCAGCTGCTCATCGCGAGGCACTTTAGGGTGTTCTTCCAGATGTGTAATGCCAACGATCACCAGAGGCGCTCGCAACAGCATATTTTTGATCTTTTTGGCCTTCTCCGGCGAAAGGACTTCACGGCCAGCCTGGTATTTGTAGAAAATCTTACCCAGCTCTTCTCTCGCCTCACCTTCGATGGTCAGGTACCGGCTTGGCCTCATCCAGGCGTGGTCAGGCGCGCGCAGAGCGGCCCTAAAAAGTATCTCTTTTTGCTCTTGAGTGATGTCAGGTCCGGTGAGCTGTGCCACCGACACCCGCTCGGTAATCGCTCTAATTGCGTCCATCAGGGCTCCAATGTATCATTACAGGCCATGCGTACTAATTTACGCAGTATTGTGACAAATGGGTCAGGGTCTTGCCGTGTAGTCAGAATGTCTATATAAGTATGACTAAGGCAAAGTTATTAGTTCCGCCCCGCTCCGCCACATAATAATAAACAATCGGTGAAGTTACATGTCGAGTTCGCAGGCCCAGGCGCAGTTCCACGAAACGACGCTACCAAAACAAGATTATGTCGCACGGATCTTCGGTTACGCGGTAGCCGCCGTCAGTGTCTACACAGGCATACACTTTGGTTATTTCCCCGAGAGCAGCGATGGTATAGCGCTGTTCGCGCTGCTTTACCCTCATCTGGTTTACTTCGCGAGCGGGCCATTCCGACGTCGGAAAGCATACACGACACGTCAGTTTCTGATTCATGGCGATGCTCTTCTTTGCGGTATTTTTCTCGGGCTTATCAACTTCCCGATAGAGATCGTTGTGCTCTTCGCAGTGATGATAAACACCAGTTTTATCGTCGTGGGCAGCCTGACAGCCTGGGCATTCTGTATTATTTCACTGGTATCCGGTGCCGGTGCCGCATACCTGCTGACAGGCTACACACAGCCTGCCCCAGTTCCTTATGAAGTCTTTGTCGCGACGGCAGCCGGTGTCGGCTTCCACTTAGCCCTGACAGCACACAACAGTTACCGCCAGGCACGTGACCTGATCCGATTAAAGATGAAATTTCAGGGCCAGGTTGAACGTTTCCAGGCGCTCTCCCACCAGGTATCGAAGTATGTTGCTCCACAGATCTGGGAATCTATTTTTTCTGGTCGTCGCCAGGTTCGCCTCGAAACTCAGCGTAAAAAGCTGGTGGTTTTCTTTTCTGACATCGTCGGTTTTTCTGCCCTGTCTGAACAGATGGAAGCGGAGTCGTTCACCGACCTCCTCAATACCTACCTGACCGACATGTCGCACATCGCACTCAAGTACGGCGGCACCATCGATAAGTTTATTGGTGATGGCATTATGATTTTCTTTGGCGACCCAAAAACCAAGGGTACCAAGCGCGACGCTCTGGCTTGCGTTTCTATGGCGATTGAAATGCGTAACCATATGGAAGTTCTTCGCCAGCGCTGGGCAGATCAAGGCATTTCTGCCCCTCTCCAGATTCGCATGGGTATCAGTACCGGGTACTGTACCGTCGGTAACTTTGGTACCGAGAGTCGAATGGATTACACCATCATTGGTAAGGAAGTGAACCTGGCCTCACGCCTCGAAACCGAAGCAACGCCGGGTGAGATTCTGGTGTCCCAGGATACCTACACCCTGATCCGCGACAAGATTGACTGCCGCAGTCGGGGCAATGCTGTTGTTAAGGGCTTCCGCGACCCAATTCCTACCTTTGAAGTACGTGACTACCGCAGTCAGGACGACTCGAATGAACGTCAGTTTATTCAGGAGTCGGAGGGCTTCAGCCTCCGCCTCGATCGCGACCAGATGACCGAAGCGGAACGTTTGAAAGCCGCAGAGACATTAGAGAAAGCCGCTCGACGTCTGCGAATAAACCACAACGCAGACGCCAGTGACGGTACTACTGACGCTGTAACCGAAAGTTCAACGCTTCGAAAGTTTCCTCTGTCGTCCGGAATGGATTGATATCCAACCCACCCCGGCGAACATAACGGGCATACACCGTCAGACTCTCTGGCGCACAATGCTGCTGTATATCCCGGAATGTTCGTTCAACACACTGCTCGTGAAAATCCTGATGCTGGCGCAAAGAAACCAGATACGCGAGCAAAGACGCTTTATCAATCTCCTGCCCCTTGTACTGAATATACACTGAGCCCCAGTCCGGCTGACCCGTCACTGGGCAATTTGATTTCAGCAAGTGGCTGCAGATCCATCCATCGAACTGACTGTCTGAAACCACTTTCAGAAGCTCCGGTGATGGTGTGTATGAAGAAATATCGACATCGACATCGTCTATGCACAAAGCATCTGGAGCTGCGGGGTAAACGTAATCCATTCCGTGAAAGGCAACCGTTACGGCTCCTCCAGCAGCGAGAGACAAGTCCCGCTCCATCACCGCTTTAACATCAGATTCGCTCTCAAATCGAGTCTGATTAAAGGAGTTGAGGTACAACTTGAACGACTTCGACTCCACAAGGAACGGGCTATCAGAAGGGACTCGAAATTCCGCAACGCAAACGACGGGCTTCCCGCTAGGCGTTAGCCAGGACATCTCGTAGCCATTCCAGATATCAACGCCATAAAAAGTAATCGCAGAGCGGTCATCGCCTGACGCTTTCCAACTTTCATTGCGATCAATTGGAAACAGCAATCCTGCGTCGTACTGCTCAGGATATTCAGATGTTTTACCTAGTGGATTAGTCTCGCTGTGTACTGATCCCATCATTATTGCCTCATGCCTGTACCGCGTCGCAGCAACCAGATGCTGTAACTACCCAAAATAAGAATAAACAAAACCAGCATCCCAAAGGCGACGTACACATTAATATCCGTCACACCCAACACACCGTAGCGGAAGGTATTAACCATGTAGAGAATCGGGTTCAGCTTGGATACATCCTGCCAGAAATCAGGAAGCAGACTGATGGAATAAAACACACCACCAAGGTAGGTCAGTGGTGTAATAATAAAAGTAGGGACGATCGCGATATCATCAAACTTGGTCGCAAAAACCGCGTTAATAAAACCGCCCAAAGAAAACAGAATCGCCGATAAAAGAACAACGCCGACCATGACTCCGACGTGATGCACCTGAAGATCCGTAAAGTACAGCGACAGTAAAGTAACAATCACCCCCGTCGCCACGCCTCGCGCTACACCACCGGCAACAAATCCGAGTAGAATGGTTACCGGATACACAGGTGCGACCATCATTTCTTCAATGCTTCGCTGGAATTTATTACTGAAGAAAGACGAAGAAACGTTGCCATAAGCATTGGTGATAACGCTCATCATGATCAGGCCAGGTACGATATAGGCCATGTAATCAACACCGCCCATCTCACCGATCCGGCTGCCAATCAGATTGCCGAAAATAATAAAATACAACGTCATTGTGATCGCTGGCGGCAATAACGTCTGCTGCCAGATTCTCATAAAACGACGGACTTCTTTGGTCACAATCGTCTGGAATGCAACCCACTGAACGCGCATCGGGCTCATGAATTACTCTCCCGTACCAGGTTCACAAACAACTCCTCAAGGCGGTTAGACTTGGTTCTCATGCTGCGGACCTCAAGGCCTTTTTCTGTGAGCATGGTAAATATCCGGTTAATGCTCTGCCCTTTTTCCACCGTAACTTCGAGCGTCTCATCAGCCGGTGAAGAAAACTCAAAACCCTCAAGCGAAAAACCATCCGGCAAAGACTCGCACAGATCAAAAACAAAGGTTTCAGTCGTCAACTGGCTCAACAGTTCACGTTTGCTGGTGCACTGAACGATTTCACCTTTATTAATAATCGCGATATTCCGGCACAACTGCTCTGCTTCTTCGAGATAGTGTGTCGTCAGGATAATGGTTGTCCCCTTTTTATTGAGGTCTTCCATGAACTCCCACATAGAGCGGCGCAGTTCAATATCAACACCGGCAGTCGGCTCATCAAGAATCAGCACGTCCGGCTTGTGCACCAACGCACGCGCAATCATCAGACGACGTTTCATACCACCAGAGAGCATGCGTGACGGCGTATCCCGCTTCTCCCAGAGGTCCAGAGCTTTCAGCAGTTCTTCGGCGTTCGCACGGGCTTCTGAAGGCTTCAGCCCGAAATAACCGGCCTGAGTCACAACGATGTCGTAGACTTTCTCGAACTGATTGAAGTTAAACTCCTGAGGCACAACCCCCAGGGAGCGACGCGCCTGAAAGGCATCACCGTTAACGTCGTGCCCCATAACATAGGCACTGCCAGAACTCTTCTGAACCAGGCCAGATACAATGCCCAGAGTCGTCGACTTGCCAGCTCCGTTGGGGCCAAGCAAGGCAAAGAAATCCCCTTTGGCAACTTCAAGCGTGATACCCTTCAGGGCCTCGAAACCGTTGCCGTATACCTTGGAAAGGTTTTCAACCGCCAGGGCTGCAACCATAAACTGAATACCTTCTGAGATAGAAAATGAATAACCGACTGAAATACCACCTCGAACTGCTGAACGAAACGCTTTCTCGTATCGAAAAGGCCGCAGCAAACGAGTCAGGGGTCATAGATGCCGACATTCTACAACAATTCCGTGACGTTATTGATCAGCTCACAGAACACAGGGATTCAGCCTACGACGCCGGGCAGGATCTGTTCAGCAAAATTGGCACACACCAACCACAATTAATGCCCGCCGTAGACCGCGCGCTGCTGTGGTTCTTTGGTGGAGAGTGCATGCACTTTCTCAGCGATGAAGAAATTACACGCTTTCAGCATCTCGATGAAATGGCAGCAGAGGCCGAAGCTGAAGGCAAAGAATACGACTACCGCTCTGCGGGGCGCAGCCTGCACTGATTCTTAGCAATCAGATTACGTATAGAAGGCATTGCACACGTTACTCAGGGACACGCCGTAAATACGTCCCTGTAGGCTCGGGTGCCGTATCCCCTCGGCACACGGTCCCCGAGCAACGCGCACAATACCTTTATCTCGCGCAATCAAATCGCACGCAATAAAAAAGCCGGCTCATTTCTGAACCGGCTTTTTAAAATTTGGAGCGGGATTAAATCGTCAGGAACGATTTAACGCGAGCGCAGCGAGTCCGAAGGACGTGCACATGGATGTGCAACGCAAAGAGGCGTAGCCGACTGAACCGCGTAAAATGAAAAACCCCCTGCACTTACGTGCAGAGGATTTTGAATTTGGAGCGGGAAAGGAGGCCGATCGGACTGGCGCCCCAGCTCACGACCTCGGTCGGGAGTTGAGCCTCCATAATCTCAGAGCAATAAAAAAGCCGGCTCATTTCTGAACCGGCTTTTTTGAATTTGGAGCGGGAAAGGAGGCTCGAACTCCCGACCCCAACCTTGGCAAGGTTGT